>JBDLRG010000047.1:0-10076 GCA_039800125.1 Actinomycetota bacterium | reverse complement strand
ACCGCGGGCGCCACCCGCACGGCCATCGGCTGGCTGCCGGGTCGCGACGACCTCGATCGCACCGGACTCGACATCGTGGACGGTGACCTCGACGCCATCCTCTCGGTGGACGTGGAGGGATGGAGGTCGGCGGTTCCCCAGATCCGCGAGCACTACGCCGCGTTCGGGAAGAAGCTGCCGACGCGCCTCGCGGGACAGCTCGACTCGCTCGACTCCTCGCTCGCCTGATGCCGCCCCTCCCGGGGCGCGTTCAGGACTGGCCGACGAGCATCGCCCGGATGCCGAGTCCCATGAGGAAGAGCCCGCCCCAGCCGTAGAGCAGGTACGTGCGTCCCTTCAGTTGGTGACGGTACGAATAGATGATGGCCACGGCCATGATCGCCACGAAGCCGTAAAACGCGTGAAATGCGGGGAACTCGAGCTTGTCGCGGTTGACGAGGATGACCCCGATCACCACCTGGACGAACACCGTGGCCTGAGCCGCACCGGTGAACCACCACAGGGCGCGCGTGCGCAGGCCCGCAACCTTGTGGGCCGCCAGTGCCCACAGCCCGGCCAACCCGTTGGCGATGATGACCACCCAGGCCCATCCGATGTGCAGGTCGAGCGTCATGAAAGCGAGCATCCGGGGAACGCTAGCGGTCAACCCACGGGCGTGGGAGCCTCGCCGCCGGTCCCGACGACCTCGACGTCGCCGTCGGCTCCGACGCGCACCGTGGTGATCGAGCAGTTGTCCAGCCGAGCCACCACCAGATCGTCGTCACCGGTGGCGATGCCGAGCACCGCGTTGATGGCGACGAAGTGGCTGAAGACGACGGCATCCTCGTCGAGGTCCCGGAGCGCGCGCACCGTGTCCTCGCGGTAGGCCAGGTACCGGGCACCCGACCGCACGGAGAGTCCCGACCACGTGCCCGACATCGCCTCGGTGAGCCAAGCACCGCGCGCCGTCACGGCGAGTCCCTCCGGCGAGGGGATCTCGGCCACCCGCGGCTCGATGTGCACGTCGACTCTCCAGGCCGCTGCCAGGGGGAAAGCGGTCTGGCGGCAACGCAGGAGCGGGCTCGACACCACGCGCAACGGGGCACCGCCGGCGAAGCGGGCCGCCACGCGCAGGGCCTGGGACAGCCCCTCTTCGGAGAGCGCCGGATCGGGATCCTCGTCCCAGGCGGCCGCCGCCCGTCCGTGACGGACGAGGTGCACGAGACGCGTCACGGGACGATCGACCCCATGCGCAAGGGACCGGGACGGACGGGGTCTATGTACCACTCCGTCCCGAAGACGAACGCGAACGCCGCCTCCGGGATCGAGAGGATGGAGGAGGTGTCGCTCACCTGGCTGGCGTGACAGCGCACCGCCTCGCGCTTCGTGGCGATGTGCGCCGTCACATCCACTCCGAGGGAGATCTCGGACTCGAGCGACCCCATCGGGTTGCCGTCGTCGGCCGGACCGTCGGGATCCCATCCGTCGTCCTCCATGCCGGCCGCGCGCGCGAGGGCGAGCGACTCGCGCATCCGATCCCGGTTCATCGTGGCCTCGAGCAGGCGCACCGACGGCCGCAGTTCGGCGGCGCGGCGGGCGATGCGATGCACCGCGATGTGGTCGGGATGCCCGTACCCCCCGTGCCAGTCGTAGCCCACGAGGAGGTCCGCGCGTTCCCCGTCGAGCATGGCGGCCAGACGCTCGGCCGCCTCGTCCACGGAGGCGTTCATGAGGTTCTCCGGGTCCGCGTTCTGCTCCCAGCCCGTCATTCCCGAGTCGCGGTACCCGAGCCACACGATGCGCTCGACGCCGAGGGTGCGGGCCGAGGCCTCGGTCTCGGCGCGGCGGCGGGCGACGAGGTTCTCGCCGGGGGCGAGGTCATCGGGAACCTCGCCGTGGTCGCCGTTCGTCGCCACGACGAGCACCACCCGGTGGCCGTCCGCGGCGGTGAGGGCGATGGTGCCCCCGGTGATGAGGCACTCGTCGTCGGGATGGGCGTGGAGGAAGACGAGCGTCGACACGAGGCTCCGATCAGGCCTGACGAGCTGCGCCGCTCGCGAGCAGCTCGTCGATGCCCGACACCCCCCACGACTCGAGCACCTCGACCGTGTGCTGGCCGGGGTGCGCCGGCGCCGATCCCACGGTGGCCGCCGTGCGGGAGAAGCGCGGTGCGGGTGCGGGCTGGAGCTGACCGTTCACCTCCACGAAGGTGCCGCGTCCGACGTTGTGGGGGTGGCGGGCGGCCTCGCTCATCGTGAGCACCGGCGCGTAGCAGACGTCGGTGGCCTCCATGAGCGCGTTCCACTCGTCGCGGGTGCGGGTGCGGAACACCCCACGGAGGCGTTCCTTCAACGCCGGCCAGCGTGACTGGTCCATCTGGGCGGCGAACTCGGGGTCACCCGCCAGTCCCGTGATCTCGAGCAACTGGGCGTAGAACTGCGGCTCGATCGAACCGACGGAGATCCACTCACCGTCGGCGCACTCGAAGACGTCGTAGAAGTGGGCGCCCGTGTCGAGGAGGTTCGTCCCGCGCGCGTTCTCGTCGAAGAGTCCCCGCGACTTGAAGGCCCAGAACATGGTCATGAGGACGGCCGTTCCGTCGACCATCGCTGCGTCGACCACCTGTCCCTTGCCCGACCTGGAGGCCTCGAGCAGGGCGCACACCGTGCCGTAGGCGAGGAACATCCCGCCGCCACCGAAGTCGCCCACCATGTTGAGCGGGGGCACCGGACCCTCGCCGCTGCGGCCGAAGTGCGCGAGCGCACCTGCGAGGGCGATGTAGTTGATGTCGTGACCGGCGGCCTGGGCGTACATGCCCTCCTGTCCCCACCCGGTCATGCGTCCGAACACGAGACGGGGGTTGCGCGCGATGCACGCGTCGGGACCGACACCGAGCCTCTCCATCACCCCGGGGCGGAATCCCTCGATGAGGGCATCGGCCTTCTCCACGAGCGAGAGCAGCGTGGCGACGCCGTCGGGATGCTTCAGATCGAGCGCCACGTTGCGGCGGCCGCGTTGGAGGAGGTCGAAGTGGGGCTCCTCCGGCGAGGGCCCGCGCACGGCCTGTGCGCGGTCGACGCGAATCACCTCGGCCCCCATGTCGGCGAGGAGCATCGCCGCGAACGGTCCCGGTCCGATCCCCGCGATCTCGATGATCCTGAATCCGCTCAGCGGTCCGGCCACGTCGATCCCCTCCCTATCCGTGCCCGTCGGCACGACGGGCATGCGACGCGATCGCGTCGGCGTACAGCGGCCACAGCGGCATGGGCAGGTCGTGACCCATGTCCGCCACCATCATGAGCACGGAACCCGCGATCAGTTCCGAGGTGCGCTCCCCGCCGCTCGGAGCGATGAGGGTGTCGTCGCGTCCGTGGATGACGAGGGTCGGCGCATCGAGTCGGGCGAGCGCGTCGGACCTGTTGCCCGACGCGTAGATCGCGGCCAACTGCCTCCCGGCTCCCTCGGGGTAGTACATGCGGTCGTACTCGCGGGCGGCACGGCGTCGGGCCTCGTCGAGGTCGAAGTGCTTCTTCGAGCACCACACCGACCAGCGATGCGCCCCGGCCAGGAACTCCTCACGGCTCGCCGCCGGAGGGGCGAGGAGGGCCTCCATGGCCTCGGGAGTGGGCTGGCCGTATCCGAGATCGCCCGGCATCGACATGATCGACACGAGGCTCGCCAATCGTTCGCGGTGCTCGATGGCGAACGTCTGGGCGATCATGCCGCCCATCGACGCTCCGACGACGTGGGCGCGCGCGATGCCGAGATGTTCGAGCAACCCGGCGGCGTCGGCCGCCATGTCCGAGAGGGTGTAGGGCACCGGCGGGACGGGCTGCTCCATCACGGCCGCCGCCGTCACCGCGGCGGTGTCGACATGGACACCGTCGAATTTCGTCGACAGTCCGCAGTCGCGGTTGTCGAAGCGCACCACGTGGAACCCGCGGTCCACGAACATCTGCATGAGCTCGTCGGGCCAGGCGACCAGTTGGGCGGTGAACCCCATGATCCACAGGAGGGTGGGATGCGACGGATCACCCATCGTCTCGTATTCGAGGGTGACACCGTTCGTGAGCGTGGCTTGGGGCATGGCCCAAGTATCACGGGTGAGGCGTCACCCCGACAAGGTGGACCGGGGATTCAGGCGATGAGGCGGCGCTTGAGGGTCTCGAACTCTTCGTCCGAGAGGGCACCCCGGTCGCGCAGGGCCTCGAGACGCTCGAGCTCGTCGGCCAGCGATCCCCCGACCGCGATCGCGCCCGTTCCGTCGACGGGGGGGCGGTGACCGTGGAGGTTGCCCCGGATGGTCGACTGGATGATGTTCTGCACCTTCTCGGGCTGGGCGATGTCGGTGAAGGTCTGCTGACCGTCCGCCCCGCCCGACTCGATGAGCAGGTCCCCCACCCCGATGAGACGTTCGAGGATGCCCTGGCTGAAGTTCACGTTGTTGACGCGCTGGAGTGGAATCTCGACTCCTCCACGAGCCACGACGCCTTCCCGGTAGATCAACCGGTCCGAGGTGACGACGAAGTAGGTGGTGCGCCACTTGACGAGCTGCACGACGAGCCAGGCCGCCGACACCACGATGGCGGCGATGGCGAGATAGGTGAGCGCATCCTCCAACAGGCCCGACTCGAGCTGGGCCGAGACGATCATCGAGAGGAGGAGCGACGCCCCGAACATGATCGCCGGGGGACCGAAGAACCACCAATGGGGATGCAGGTCGAGCACGACGGTCTCATGGTCGTTGAGGAGCCGGGCCGGGAACGCCATGTCGCGAGGGTAGTCCGCGACACGGACGGGTGCGTCGGTCCACCCATCACCTAGTTTTCCCGGGATGTCCTCTCGGCGCGAACTCTCCACGGACGACGGGGGCTCCCCCCTCGACGCGGTGGTGCGCGGACTCGACCCCGACCAACGCGAGGCCGTGACGGCACCGGCGGGCCTGATCGTCGTGCGCGCGGGCGCCGGCTCGGGAAAGACCACCGTCCTCACCCGTCGCATCGCCTGGCGGGTCCTCGCCGACGAGGCGGACCCGGTGCGCATGCTGGCGATCACGTTCACCCGCCAGGCTGCCACCGAGATGCGCACTCGCCTGCACCGCTTCGACCTCGGGGGCTCGCCGGTCGTGGGCACCTTCCACGCGGTGGGACGGCGCATCCTGCACGAGAGGTGCGAGGACCAGGGGCGGCGGCCGCCCCTCATCGCCACCAACCGATCCTCGATCATGTCGGCGGCACTCGGCGACGACGCCCGCCGCGGCGGTCTCGTTCCCGACCTGCTCTCCCTCCACGACTGGGGATCGTCGATGTTCCTCGACGCGCGCGCCACGGCGGCGGCGGCACGCGACGCCGGTCGATCCGTCACGTTGCCCGAGAAGCGGCTCACCGAGGTGCTCGATGCCTACACCGCGCTGAAGCGTCGGCGTGGGGTGGTCGACCTCAATGACTACCTCTCACTCGTGGTCGACGAGGCGCGACGCGATCCCCGCTTCGTCGAGTCGGTGCGGTTCCGTTTCCGTCATCTCTCGGTGGACGAGGCACAGGACATGAATCCGCTGCAATGGGAGTTCCTGCGCACGCTGGCGGGCGACGACCCCGACCTCTTCCTCGTCGGCGACCCGAATCAGGCGATCTACGGCTTCAACGGGTCCGACAGCGGATTGCTCTCGGATCTGCCCGGCCTCGACGGCGGCGCCCGCATCATCGCGCTGCCCTCGAACTATCGCTGCACGCCCGAGATCGTCGGGTTCGCCGTGGAGGCACTCTCGCGGGACGGCCAGACCGCCGAGGCGGCGTCGCGGCGGGCCCCGGGTGATCCGGTCCGACTCGAGCGTTGCGCCGACGGAGCGGCAGAGGCCGCGCGCATCGTCGCAGCGGTGAACGAGGCGGTCGCCGAGGGACGGCGCTGGGAAGAGGTCGCCGTCCTCGTGCGGGTGAACGCGGTCGCGGACGTCGTGCGCTCGATCCTCGAGAGGGCGGGCATCCCCGTGCGCACGAGGATCGGCGGTGCCGATTGGAGCCGGGCGGTGTCGGTTGCCGTCGCCCTCACGGGACGCGACGAGTTGACGACCTGGTCGTGCGACATCCTCGATTCGGGCGAGTACGACCCGCGGGAGATGGACCACGTGGTCGCGAGCCAGGTGCGGGCCTACCTCGACGCCCATCGCTCGGGTTCCGTCGACGGACGGGGCTTCTCCACGTGGCTCGCCACGTCGGGCGACGTCCGCGAGGCCGACGGTGTCGACGTGCTCACATTCCACGCGGCAAAGGGACGTGAATGGCCGGTGGTCGTCGTCGCCGGCGCGGAGAAGGGCATGCTCCCCCATCGGTCGGCCCGCGGGCCGGTCGCCCGGGCCGAGGAGGCCCGTCTCGCCTACGTCGCCTTCACTCGGGCCGCGGACAGACTCGTCGTCTGCTGGACCGATTCGCGGGACGGTCGACGCACCGGGCCCTCACCCCTGCTGCCCGCGCTCTCGACCGCCGACCCGGTACGTGACGCCCCGGGAGAGGACTTCCGTCGACTCGTGCCCCGAGCCGCGCCCGTCGATCAGGTGGCCGGTGCGCTGAGCGAGTGGCGCGAGAACCGGGCACGGTCGTCGCGAACCCTGCCCGATGCGGTGCTCACGGACCGCCAGATGGCCGCGCTGCTCGCCGCCCATCCCCTCGACGCAGACGTGCTGGAGCGCATCCTCGGGCCGGTGTTCGCCCGGCGATTCGGCGGCGAGCTGCTCCCTATCCTCGCTCGTCCCGCGGCCCGCTGACATCGCGCCCCTTGCGGAGGCGGTCGATCATCTCCGGCGGGAACGAGAGGAACAGACCCTCCGCTTCCGAGCAGAGAACGTCGCCGTGGTGCGACGTGCCCTTCGTGTGGATCTTCCTGCCCTCGACACGGTCGACCCAGCCCCGGAACACGATCTCGGAGTGCAGCGGGGTGGGTGCGCGGTAGGTCACGGTGAGTCGTCCCGTCATCCCCGGGCGTCCGGTGAGCGACTGCGACATGCCGAGCACCTCGTCGAAGGCCGACGCGATGAAACCGCCGTGCACGTGGCCGGGGGGACCCTCGTGGGGCTCGGTGAACACGGCGCGGCCCGTGATGAGACCGTGCTCGCCGAACGCGTCGTCGCGGCCCAGTTGCATCGGCATCGAGAGCGGATTCATCGTCCCGTAGAAGGGACTGCGGTCGGTGAAGTGGGAATCGGCCGCGGCGACGTTGCCCGGTGCGCCGTCCCGGGTCACGCGTGCCAGCGCCTCGGCGACGAGTCCGGCGGCGGCGAGGATGTCGGTGGCATCCGCGGTCGACACCATCGATCCACGGATGAAGTCCCGGGTCACCTCCGCCAGTCGCACACGGGCGAGGTCGCCCGGACCCATCTCGGACGTGCGTTCGTGGAATGCGGGGAACGACACCGCGCCGCCTTCCGTCCCGCTCACGGCGCGATCTCCAGAAGGACCGGTGCGTGATCGCTCGGGCCCTCACCCTTGCGAGCGTTGCGATCCACCGCCGTCCACACCGACCGGGACGCCACGGGGGTGCTCGCGAGGATGAGGTCGATGCGCATGCCGTGTCCCTTGTGGAACGAGCCGTTGCGGTAGTCCCACCACGAGAACAGGCCGGATCCGTCGTGGAATCGGCGGAAAGTGTCCTCGAGACCGAAGCCGCACACCGTGTCGAGTGCGGTGCGCTCGGCCTCGCTCACGTGGGTCTCGCCGGCGAGTGCCGCCGCGTCCCACACGTCGCGGTCGTCGGGCGCGATATTGAAGTCGCCCGCCACCACGACGTCGTCACCCGCGTTGCAGGTGGCGTCGAGGTGCGCGCGCAGACGATCCAGCCACGAGAGCTTGTAGCGGTAGTGGTCGTGGTCGAGGGCGCGACCGTTGGGCACGTAGACCGACATCACCCGGATTCCCCCGCAGGTCGCCGACACGATGCGGGCCTCGTCGTCGGGTTCGATCCCCGCCGCGAAGTTGGGCATCGGATCCTCGAGACCGGAGCGGGAGAGGATCGCCACGCCGTTCCATTGCCCCTGACCGAAGTGCACGGACTCGTACCCGAGCGCGGCGATGTCATCGGTGGGGAACCTGTCCTGGGCCAGCTTGGTCTCCTGGAGACACACCACATCGGGGGACACCTCCTCGAGCCAGGCGAGCACGCGGGGCAGTCGGGCCTTGAGCGAGTTGACGTTCCAGGTGGCGAGAATCACCGCCGAAAACTATCGGTTCCGACCGCCGCGCCGGGTCGTCGGAGTCGACGAGGACCGCGTCGACGCATGCTTCGCCGGGGTCTTCTTGGCGACGGCCTTCGTCTTGGCGGGCTTCTTCTTGGCGGCGGCCTTCGTGGTCGCGGACGTCTTCTTGGCGGCGGCCTTCTTCACGGTGGCCCGCTCGGCCGCCTTCTTCTTCACGGCCTGCGGGCGGACGACGGCCTTCTTGGCCGGCGGCGCGGCGCCGGGTGCCTTGCCTGCGACCGACTTCCTCGCGGACTGCCTCGTCACGGGAGCCTTCTCCGTCGTGTCGGGGATCGCGACCACGCCTGGTACGGCAAGGTCGACGCTCCGGCGCGACGCCGAGTACCCCGTGATGACGAAGGCGGCCTGATCGCCGATGCCGAACACGTCGCGCGCGCTCCGTGGCGGCGGCGAGGCGAGGGCACGGATCGGCACGTAACCGTGTATCTCGCCGATGCCCACGCTCACACCGTTCGCGGCGTAGGCCGTGACCACCGCGCGCACCTTCGTGCCGATGGGATGCTTCTCGACGAAAGCCAGATACGGCATCAGTTCGTTGGTCTGACCACCACGACCCGCCGCCGGCGCACGCCCCGCCGACGTGCGCACGGCGGGCGCGCGCCCGGCCGAAGTGCGGGTGGACGGGACCGCCCTCGTCGACGGTGCCGGTCCCTTCTCGGGCACGGGCTTCTCGGGTGTCCGCGCGGCCCGGGTCGCGCGCGAGGACACGGGTCCGCGCACCGGGGTGCGCTCCACGAAGATCCACCCGACGTGCGGAACGGGTTTCCCACCGATGAGGCGACCGGACTCGAAGAGCCACTTGTGGCGCGCATGGAACTCCTGGAAGGAGTCGTTCGAGAGGACCGCGCCGTTCACCTTCTCGGCGATGGCCAGGATGAACGCGTCGCCCCTCCCGACCGCACCCGCCGGCGGGCAGACCATCTCGTTGGCCTCGATCGCCCTGTTGAACTCGGCCACGTCGCGCTTGGCGATGCGGTGACCGAAGGTGGCGTCGACCACCACCGAGATGCGCGCCCCGGGATGCTCCTTGGCCAGAGCGGCCACGGCCTCGCGCAACTGGGCGAGGCTGGGCGCGTCGCGCCCCTCGGTTGCGATGTTCGATCCGTCCACGACGATGTTGCGGGCCATGCACCCAGTCAACCAGCAGCTTCCCGGCCCGACCCGGTCGAACGGCGTCCGCCTAGCATCCCTCCGTGGCCACCGATCGATTCCGCGCCGTGCTGTGGGACTTCGGGGGCGTCATCCTCTCGAGCCCGTTCGAAGCCTTCGCCCGATGGGAAGAGGCGCACGGCCTGCCTGTCGGGCTGATCCGCCGGGTCAACGCCACCGATCCCGACACCAACGCCTGGGCCCGACACGAGCGCAACGAAATCGGACCCGCCGAGTTCGACGCCCTCTTCGCCGTCGAGAGTGCCGCCCTCGGCACCGAGGTCCGGGGCGCCGACGTCCTCGCTCTACTCGTCGGTGAGGTGCGGCCCGGGATGGTCGCGGCCCTCGACGCCGTCCGCGAGGCCGGTCTGCTCGTCGCCTGCCTCACGAACAACGTCGTGTCCCGGAGCGAGTCCAGGCCCGAGGTCGACGCCGTGATGTCCCGCTTCGACCTCGTCGTGGAATCGAGCAAGGTGGGCTGTCGCAAACCGGAGCCGCGCTTCTACGGAATCGCCTGCGAGGGCCTCGGGGTGACGCCCGAGGAGTGCGTGTTCCTCGACGATCTCGGCGTCAACCTCAAGCCGGCCGCCATCATGGGAATGCGCACCATCAAGGTGGTCGACCCCGACGCGGCGCTCGCCGAACTCTCCGCCGTCACCGGCATCGGGTTCTAGGTGCCGGTCAGAGACCGGCGAAGGTGTCG
>JBDLRG010000046.1:0-5176 GCA_039800125.1 Actinomycetota bacterium | reverse complement strand
GTCCCGCCGGTCCGGATGGTGGATTCAGCATCGGCGGAGCGTGTTCGTACGAGGATGGCGGCAGCACGGTCACCGGAACACTGCGCTGGAAAATCGAAGGACCACGCGCAATCCTTGAATGTCTCGGCGACAGCTGAGCACACCCGCTGGTTCCCTCAGCGCCTGCACGCAACAGCGGTGGGCGCTGAGGGACTCGAACCCCCGACCCTCTCCTTGTAAGGGAGATGCTCTGACCAACTGAGCTAAGCGCCCCGAACGGGATGCGCACCTTATCCCCGCGCCCACATCGAAGGCCCGGCGACACCGGCGATGTACGACCCCGTCGCCTCGCGCCGATCGTGCGCTATCCTGCCCCGAACAGCAATTGACGTGCATCAGCACGTGTCGGAGCAGTGGTTTTCAGTGAACATCCTCGTCGTGGGAGCGGGCGGAGTCGGGGCCTCGATGGCCTCCATCGCCGAGACGCGGGATTTCTTCGACTCCTTCGTCCTTGCCGACATCTCCCTCGATGCCGCCCGGGCAGCCGTGGAGGCTTTGGATGACCCCGCCCGGTTCACGGCGGAGACGGTCGATGCCGGCAGCATCGCCGACCTCGTCGCCCTCATCGGTCGCGTCAAGGCCGACATCGTGGTGAATGCCTGCGACCCGCGTTTCAACGAGACGATCTTCGGGGCATGCGAGCAGGCCCGCTGCAACTACCTCGACATGGCCATGAACCTCTCCGAACCCCACCCGGAGGACCCCTACAACCAGGTCGGTGTCCCGCTCGGTCGTGATCAGCTCGGCGCCCACGACCGCTGGAATGAGAAGGGCATCCTCGCGCTCGTCGGTATGGGCGTTGAACCGGGCCTGTCCGACGTCTTCGCCCGCTACGCCGCCGACCACCTCTTCGACACGGTGGAAGAAGTGGGTATCCGGGACGGATCGAATCTCTCGATCGACGGGTTCGATTTCGCCCCCACGTTCTCCATCTGGACCACCATCGAGGAGTGCCTCAACCCGCCCATCGTCTGGGAGAAGGACCGGGGTCTCTACACCACCGAGTGCTTCAGCGAGCCCGAGATCTTCCACTTCCCCGCGGGCATCGGCCCCGTCGAGTGCGTCAACGTCGAGCACGAAGAGGTCATCCTCATCCCCCGCGCCGTCGACTGCGAGCGCGTCACGTTCAAGTACGGCCTCGGTGCCGAGTTCATCGACTGGCTCAAGACCTTCGCCTACCTCGGGCTCGACTCGAAGGACAAGATCCGTGTGGGCGACGCCCGGGTGGCTCCGCGCGACGTCCTCGCAGCCGTGCTCCCGAATCCCGCCAAGCTCGGTCATCTCATGCACGGTCGCACCTGTGCCGGCACGTGGGTCAAGGGCACCTACGACGGTCGCGAACGAGAGGTGTACCTGTACCACGTCGCCGACAACGAGACCACGATGCGCGAATGGGGATCCCAGGCCGTGCTGTGGCAGACGGCGGTGTGTCCCGTGGTGGCGCTCGAACTTCTCTCCGACGGATCCTGGAAGGGCACCGGTGTCCAGGGCCCCGAGTCCTTCGACGCAGTTCCGTTCCTCAACCTGCTCGGCGAGTACAGCACGCACCACGGGATGATGGAGATGGGGCCCGAGCTCTGGCCCATCCCCGAGCCGACCGGTGAGGCCGGCTGGACCCGGCCCGTGCGCCGCGCCATCCAGCCCGGCTGACGTCAAGTCCTCGACCGGATTCCGGCACCGCGGGTCGGCGCCCCTCAATCGGTTCCAGCCTCGACAGCGTCCTACGATGGCGGCGTGACGACCTCCGACACCGTGGGAGATGCTCCGCCGCTCCCCGCGACACCGGGCCCTCGTCTCACCACCTTCCTCGGCCGCGACGCGGTCCATCGCGCGGTGATCGCGATACTCGCCTACGGGCCACTGCTCCTCTTCGGTTCCCGCCGCACGAACGCCGACACGAAGCTGTACCTCTATTCGGACCCGGCCGACCTGATGGACCGGGCACTGAAGGCCTGGGACCCGAGCCAGTTCGGTGGCTACGTCCCGCACCAGGCGGTCGGCTACCTGTGGCCCATGGGGCCGTGGTACCGGGGCGCCGACCTCCTGGGCCTGCCGGACTGGCTGGCACAGCGGCTCTGGCTCGGCACCCTCTTCATGGTCGCCGCGCTCGGCGTTCGCCGCTTCCTTCTCCATCTCTCCTTCACCCCGACGGCCGCGGTGATCGGCGGACTCGCCTACATGTTCTCCCCCTACGTGCTCCCCTATGCCGCTCGCACCTCGGCCATGCTGCTGCCCTGGGCCGGACTCGGCTGGCTGTGCTGGATCACCGCCCGAGGGGCCGTATCACGGTCGTGGCGTTGGCCGGCCGTCGCCGCCCTCGTCCTCGTGACGGTCGCCCAAGTCAACGGGGCGGCGACGGTGTTCATGCTCGCAGGACCCGCCCTCGTGGTTCTCGACGTCGCCATGCGCGGCGCCCGCCGTGATTCCGTCGTGTTCGTCCTGCGCGCGGGTGTCCTCGGAACCGTCGTGTCCCTGTGGTGGATCGTCGCGGTGATCCTGCAGGCCCGCCACGGTGCCGACGTCCTCGCCTACTCGGAGACCCTCGAGTCGGTCTCGTCCACCTCGAACTCCGTCGAGGTGCTGCGAGGGTTCGGCTACTGGCTCTCGTACGTGGGGCTCGACACCGTTCCCCTCACCACCGCGGTGCGCGGCGCCCTCTCGTCTGCGCTCTCGGTGTTCGCCTCACTCGTTCTGCCGATCCTCGCAATCGGGGCGCTCGTCGTCACGCGCCGGCCGGCGGGGCGCCTCGGTATCCGCTTCGTCCTCGTCGGCCTCGTCCTGGCCGTCGGTGCCCACCCGATCGTCGCTCCCTCGCCGTTCTTCGACGCGATGCTCTCCAGTCCCGACTCGAGCCTCGCCTTGGCATTGCGCTCGAGCACGAGGGCGATTCCGGTTCTACTCGTCGGTCTCTCCATGGGACTCGCCCTCATCGTGGATTCCTCCGTCTGGGAACGCCTCGCACCCGGCCGACTCGCTTCCCGCCTGCGGACGAGCCTGGCTCCCGCGAGCGGCATCCTCCTGCTCACCTCCCTCGTCGTCGCAGCGCCCGATCGCATTCTGCAGGGATCGGTCGACCCGAACCTCAGCTTCGAATCCGTTCCCGCCTCGTGGAGAACGGCCGCGGCGACACTCGAAGCAGCGACGGACGATGGTGCGCGCATCCTGCAGGTGCCCGGCCAGGAATTCGGCTCCTACACCTGGGGGCACACCAACGATCCCGCACTTCCCGCCGTCACCGACAGACCGGTCCTCACCCGCGACCTGCTCCCGCTCGGCAGTCCCCAGATGATGGATTCGTTGCTCGCACTCGACGACGCAATGCGGGAGGGTCGCCTCGACCCCGGGGCCCTCATCGCTCTCGGTGGCACGCTGTCCTACGGAGCGGTGTTCCTCCCCGGCGACACCCGACCCGACCGCTACGCAACGCCGAGCGCCGACGACATCGTCGATGCGAACGATCTCGCGGCCTCGCTCGTCGACCTGGGCGGCGGTCACCGCGCCCTGCTGCTGCCGAGGGGCACGGGGACCGCGGTACGCCAGCACGAGGCCACCCTCGTGGTCGCCGGTGACGGCAAGGGGCTCGTCGACACGGCGTCTGCCGGGCTGCTCGGGGGCGGCACGGTGCGCTACGCCGCCGACATCACCGACGAGTCGCTCGCCGCCGAGCTGCGCCGCGCGCGGGGACTGATCATCACCGACTCTGGCGCTCCGACAGCGCGGCACTGGCGGGGATCGCGTGATGCACTCGGATTCCCCGAGGACGTGCGCGGTCTCCTCGCCGCGATGATCCGCGATCGCGCCGATGTGCGTCTGCCGGTGTTCGCACGGCAACGCGACGCCGACCGCACATCCTTCGAGCAGGAGGGACCCGTGCGGGTCCGTGCATCCTCCTACGGCTCACCGCTCCGATATCTGCCCGAACACCGACCATTCCGGGCCGTGGACGGGGACCTCGCGACGTCATGGATCGTGGGCACGGGCTTCGATCCCCGGGGTGCCGTTCTCGAGGTGACGGCCGTCTCCCCCATCACCTCGGTGCGGCTCGTGCAACCCACCGGCGACCGGCGCATCACGCGGGTGTCGGTCTCCCTCGACGGGGGGCCGTGGCGGGTGCGCAGCTTGTTCACCGCGGACACGATGCTCGACCTCGACGCCCCGGCCACGGTCATCGCGCTGCGCATCGACGCCGTGGACGGTGACGCCGATGCCCGGGACGGAGTCGGATTCGCCGAGGTCGACCTCGGACTCGGCCCGGCGAGCGAGGTCGGCGTGATGCCCACGCGATGGTCGGAGGAAGCCGGGGAGGAACTCCCCGTTGCGTGGGTCATGTCGCGTCTGCGCGCCCCGATGCACGACCCGGACCGGACCGATCCCGAGACCTCGTTCACCCGCCGCTTCGTCTCGCCCTGGACGCGTCCCGTGGTGGTGCGCGCCGCGATCGATGGCGGCCCGTCTGCCCCCGGCACCGTCACCGTCACACTCGACGGCGATCCGCTGATGCTTCGTCGCGACGACCGGAGCGGCGAGTGGGTGTCGGCTCCCCTCGTCCTCGTCGCCGGCACCCACGAGGTCTCGACCGGGCGCTCGCAGGCGCTCGTCGATCGCGTCACCATCACCGACACCGCCTGGACCTCCACCGCATTCGCTGCGACCGCGATCGCCTCGAGCGGTGATGCCGCCCGTCGCGAGGCGACGATCGAGGCGTGTCCACGGGGCTGTTGGCTGGTCCTCGCGGACGGCCACTCGACACAGTGGCGCGCGACGCTGGCAGGGCGCGACCTCGGCCCGCCGGTGCCCGTCGACGGAGGTGCGAACGGATGGTGGCTCGAGCCGGGCAGCCCGGCGGCATCCGTGACGTTCGAGTTCCTCCCGCAACGAACGCTCACTCGGGCACTGTGGGCCACGCTCGCGGGGGTGATCCTGTCGTTCGTCCTCGTCGTGGGGACGCGCCGTCGCACCATCGAATCGGTGCGTGAGCTCCCGGGACCCCGAACGCTTCGCTTTCCCGTCCTCGTCGCGCCCGCGGCCGGCCTGCTCACCGCACTCTTCGTCTCACCGCGGTACGGCCTTCTCGCCCTCGCCGTGGTCGCGGTCCTCCCTCGCCTCCCCGAGCGCCCGGCGAGGCTGGCGGGACCGC
>JBDLRG010000045.1:0-4165 GCA_039800125.1 Actinomycetota bacterium | reverse complement strand
GTAGCTGAGTCCGTTCTCGGACTGGAGGCGACTCCTGACCGACTCTTTCGCCAACATCTGATTCACGGTGACGTGTTTGCCCACGTCACGCAGGAAATCGAGCGTGCCCATCGGTGCGGTCCAATGCACGTTGTCGACGAGCGCGGCCGCAGTGGGTCCCGGAGTGAAATCGAGGAGACGTTCGAGCTGGGCCTTGATGCAGGCCACGTTGCGAGCCAGAGCCTCGGGATCGAGGAGATTGCGCTCCTCGCTCCTGCCCGACGGATCGCCCACCATTCCCGTCGCCCCACCGGCCAATGCCACGGGACGATGGCCCGCCAGCTGCATGCGACGAAGTGTGATCTGGCCGAGGAGGTGCCCGACGTGCAGCGAGTCGGCCGTGGGATCGAAACCCACGTAGACACCGATCGGACCGGACTCGAGGCGCTTCGCGAGTTCGGCGACATCAGTCGAGTCGTGGACGAGACCCCGTGCCTGGAGGTCAGCAAGGAGCCTTACGGACGTCACCCTTCCATGTTGGCACGAAACGCCCTCCGCTGCGCACCACAATGGGGCCCATGGACGATGGATCGGCGAGACCCGAGGCAGTGTCCGGCTTACCCGACAGGTTCCATCAGAGACTCACGGAGGCCCTGGAGCAACAGCAGCGGTCGTGTGCCGTATTGGGCTCTCCCATCTATGCCCGCATCATCCAGGCGATGCTCGAGAATCACACCAGGCAAGGACCCACCAGCGATCTTCTGGCCCGGGGTGGAGATCGGCCCCTCCACGATGCGTCCGTATTGCGCTTGTTGTCGGGGATGCACAGGCTGGTCCTCGCAGGCCGGGCTCCCGATCTTGCGCGCCATTACCCCTCGGCGGGAGGCCGACCCGGTCCCACGCTGGAACAGGATGCGATGGCGGTGATTGTCGCCCACCACGCGACCCTCGCCGAGGAGATGACACGGCCGGTCCAGACCAACGAGCCTGGACGATCGATTGCCGCCATGACGGTCCTGCGCCACCCATGGCTCTCCACGGCGTCCTCAGTGGTGTGGCGTGAGATCGGTGCCAGCGCGGGCCTCAACCTGAACTTTCCCCGCTATGCCTACGAGGTCGACGATGGGCTGATCGGGCCCCCCGACTCTCCGTTGCGATTCCGTCGGGAGTGGTCCGCCCCCCCGGGTCCGGTGGGTCTCCCGACTCCCGAGATCCTCGATCTTCGCGGGTGCGACCCCGACCCCATCGACCCGAACTCACTCGAAGGGCGCCTGCATCTCGAGTCCTACGTGTGGCCCGACGACGGGATGCGGCGCGAGCGTCTCCGCGCCGCTCTGGAAGTGGCGTCTCGACACCCTCCCGCGGTCGACCGGGCATCTGCCGCTGAGTGGATCAAGCGTCAGAGCACCGTGCCCGGAGCAACTCTCGTCTTCTTCCACTCAATCGTCTGGCAGTACCTCGACGGGCCAACCCAAGCTGCCGTGCGTTCCCACATGGAAGCCTCAGGTTCACGCACCTCGGAGGCTGCCCTGGTCTGGGCTCGCATGGAGCCGGCAGGCCCGACCGCAGACCTCCGCATCACCCTGTGGCGCGACGGCGTACGCCAGGACGCCGTCCTCGGTACCGTCGGCTACCACGGCCAGCGATTCTCCCCCACCGACGCTGTGTGACGCCTGATCAGGCGTGATCAAAACGATCACGCGCGATTGACATCGCCGCATCGAGGTGCAAAGCCTGTGCATCGGTGGCGGCAGGTCCCGGAGAGCCCGGTGTCCGGCGCCGGGCGATACTGCTACCAGGTTCGAAGAGAGCGGCCGCCTCGGGCCCGAGACGGGGGTCGGCGGCGACGACCTCCGCGAGCGACTTTCGCTCCTCCACCGAGACCCGCACCGCCGCGCCGACGAGAGCATGTGCGTCCCGGAAAGGCATGCCCCTGGCCACCAGCCATTCGGCGACGTCGACCGCGACGAGCGGGTCGGCATCTGCGGCGTCGGCCATCGCCTCTGCCGTGAACACTGCCGTGGAGATCATTCCTGCCAGGGCCTCGAGTCCGTTCCGTATCTGGTCCATCGAGTCGAAGAGCGGTTCCTTGTCCTCCTGCAGGTCGCGGTTGTAGGCCAGTGGCAGGCCCTTCAAAACCACGAGCAGGCCCGTGAGGTTGCCGATGACGCGACCAGCCTTGCCCCGTGCCAATTCTGCGATGTCCGCGTTCTTCTTCTGGGGAAGCATGGAGGAACCCGTCGCGTGGGCGTCATCCAGCACTGCGAAGCCGAACTCCTCCGAGGTCCACAGCACCCACTCCTCACCGATGCGGGAGAGATGGACTCCGAGGAGCGCCAGAACGAACAGGCTCTCGGCGACGAAGTCGCGGTCCGACACTGCGTCCAACGAATTCTCGAAGGTTCGGGCGAAACCCATCCGTGCGGCGGTCAGTGACGGATCGAGGGCAAGGGACGACCCGGCGAGGGCACCCGCCCCGAGGGGAGACACGTCCATCCGGATCAGCGCATCCCCGATGCGGTCGAGGTCCCGTAGGAGGGCCCAGCAGTGGGCTCGCAGGTGGTGCGAGAGCAGCACGGACTGAGCCCTTTGCAGATGGGTGTAGCCAGGGAGCCTGAGCGGAGGCTCAGCGGCGTCTGCCTCCACCGCTCGAGCTGCGAGTACCCCCACCAGACGGACGCCAGCCCGGGCGACCTCGGCCAGCTCCCGCCGACACCACAATCGGAGTGCAGTGGCGACCTGGTCATTGCGGCTTCGTCCGGTGTGAAGGCGTGCACCAGCGGTACCGGCCAGCTGTGTCACGCGCCGCTCGATGGCCGTGTGGATGTCCTCGTCGCCCTGTTCGAACTCGAAGACTCCCCCTTCCAACTCGTCGTGGACCCTCACGAGTGCCGCGTCCACGGCCGCAACGTCGTCCGGTTCGAGGATGCCGGTCGTTCCCAACATGGCCACGTGTGCCCGGCTCACGACGATGTCATCGCGCCACAGTCGCTGATCGAATCCGATGCTGTGGGTGTAGGCCGCCAAGGACGCCGCACCGGACCCGGCGAATCGACCGTGCCAGAGCGACGCGCCCCGGGCCACACCGGACGAGCCGGCCTCGTCGTGCTCAGACATGGGTCTTCCTCGAGCGAGCAACCCGTGGCGAGGCAGCCAGCGGGTCCAGTCCGGCGAGGGTCCGCAGTCGGGCAGCCAGGTCCCTTCCTCCCAGACGCTCGGAAGCGACGCACAGAATCGTGTCGTCGCCAGCGACCGTGCCGAGAAGGTCAGGGTCCCCCGCTCTGTCGAGGGCCGAAGCCACGACATGGGCGCAGCCCGGGGGAGTGCGCACGATCACCAGAGGACCGCTGTGGGTCACCTCAGCGACCCATTCGCCCATCACCCGGCGCAATTGGTCGCCAGGAGCGACCCTGGCGGGCTCGTAGTCGGGTATCGCGTAGGCGCTCTCGCTGCCGCTCACCCGAATCTTCACGGCGCCGAGCTCGTCGAGGTCACGCGAGATCGTCGCCTGGGTCGCCTGCACTCCCTCGGAGGCGAGCAGACGCCGCAGTTCGGGCTGGCTCGACACGTGCCGGGAGCCGATGAGCCCCGCGATGATCCGTTGCCGTTGCTGCTTTGTCGTCATGCGTCCTCCCCCAGCACCCATCGCAGTGCCCCGCGCGCAGCCGTGAGTCGATGGTGTCCCTGACGTACGGCCAGGCTGACGCCGGAATCCATCACGTCCGCACTCACTTCCTCACCGCGATGCACGGGCATGCAGTGCATGAACCTCGCCCCCGGCCGGGCCCGGGACATCAGGGCAGCATCGACCGTCCACCCCTCGAAGGCTCCCCGCCGGGCATCCGTCTCGGACTCCTGTCCCATCGAGGTCCAGGTGTCGGTGTGCACGACGTGGGCCCCGGTCACGGTGTCCTCCGGGCTGGCATGGACAGAGACCGAACCTCCCAACTGCGAGAGCCTCGTGACCTCCTCGGCGGTCACCTGATGCCCCGGGGGGCCGCCCAGGCGCATCGATCCGCCGAGCAGACACACGGCCTCCGACAGGGACCGGGCCACGTTGTTGTAGTCACCCACCCATGCCACCTCGAGGGCGTCGATGGCTCCGACGGCTTCGACCATGGTGATGACGTCGGCGAGGGCCTGAAGCGGATGCGAGCGGTCACTGAGCAAGTTCACGACGGGAACC
>JBDLRG010000044.1:0-5349 GCA_039800125.1 Actinomycetota bacterium | reverse complement strand
CCTCCAGTCAGTGGTACGTGCGCAGTGAGACCATGGAATCGCTCGATGAACTCACTCCGCGGGTGGTCGCTGCTCTCGAGGCGGGTGCCCACGCGTGCGGTTGCACCTCCCATCATCGTTTCCCCGGCGAGACCTATGCGGACCTCGTCGCCAACGCGGAGATGTCTTCGGCGTGGGTGCGCCATGCCACCGCACTCGGACGATCGGTGGGGGACCCGCGCTCGGGAGGTGCGCGCGTGGTCGGCAGCACCGACATGGGCAACGTCAGCCACCTCGTACCCACGATCCACCCGATGATCGCCTCGGCTCCTCCCGATGCCGTCATCCACACGGAGAACTTCGCGCGACACTCGCGGGGGTCCCTCGCGGATCGGGCCGTGGTGGACGGGGCCAAGCTGCTCGCTCTGTGCGCGCTCGATTTCTGGACCGATCCGGCGCTCCGGTCCCGCACAAGGGACGAGTTCGCGCGCACCCCCCGTTCCGAGGCCGTGCTCTAGGCAATCCGCCTGTTGAGGCCGCCGGAATCCTAAGGTGGTCAACCGTGAGCGTGTACGTGCCCGAGGAGTTCACGCCGGACGAGTCCGACGTGCTGCGTCGGTATTTCACGAACCTCGACCAACCCGTGTTCGCGCTCGTGAATCTTCCCGAGGTGGTCAAGGGGGCTCTCTTCGCCCGGTACAGCCGCAGTCCGCGCAGCCTGAGGAGACTCTTCCTCGACGAGTTCCTCAACGACCTGGAGGTGGAGGGTGACGCAGCCGTGGACGCCACGGTCGGGGTGGCGAAGGCCGAGTCGCTGTACGAAAGGGTCTTCGTCGAATACGGCGACGATTCGGTCGCACAACTCGGCGGGGTTCACCTGGCCTGTGAGCAGGCCTCCAACATCCTGACGAAGATCCTGGAATGGGGTCGGCTCATGAGCTATCTCGAGCAGAGCACCCGCTACATCTCCTATGACGAGCGCCTGGGAGGGCGATATCGCTACCACCGGGACCCCGACGTCCTTGCCGGAAGGTTCGGCACCCGCTACGTGGGTGACATGGATCGGATGTTCGACTCCTACAGCGCCATGGCGGTGCGGGTGACCGAGCACGTGCGCGCCTCGGTCCCGAAGGCCGCCGGTGACAGCGATTTCATCTATCGGCAGGCGACACGGGCCAAGGCACTCGATGCCGTGCGAGGCGCCCTTCCCGCCGCATCGCTGTCGAATGTGGGGATCTACGGCTCCGGGCAGGCCTTCGAGAATCTTCTCCTGCGCATGCGCTCCCACCCGTTGCCCGAGGCCCGGCACTATGCGGACCTGATGCTCACCGAACTGCGCAAGGTCATCCCGTCGTTCCTTCGTCGGGTGGACATTCCCGACCGTGGCGGGGACTGGTCGGAGTACATGGCCCGAACGTCGGCAGACACGTCGACCGTGGTCGAACGCTTCTTCCACGACGAGGTCGCGCGCGACAGCGACGAGGTGACCCTCGTCCACTTCGATCCCGATGGCGAGGACAAACTCGTTGCGGCAGCCTGCTACTCCCACACGCATCTGCCCGAGTCACAGGTGATCGAGCGCGTCTCCAGGATGTCGGTGGAGGAGAAGTCGAGGATTCTGACGGCCTACGTCGGGGAGCGGGCCAATCGACGACATCGTCCCGGTCGGGCCTTCGAGCGGACCGATTACCGTTTCGACGTTCTGTCGGATTACGGGGCGTTCCGCGATATGCAGCGCCATCGTCTCCTCACCATCGAGTGGCAGCGTCTCACGCCGTACCACGGCTACGTGCGTCCGGAACTGGTTGATGCGGCGGGGTGTGCCACCGAGTTCGACGAGGTGATGACACGCTCCCATGCCCTGTATGAGGACCTGCACCCCGAGCACCCGGAACAGGCTTCCTACGCGGTTTCGATGGCTCATAGGATCCGCTACGTGATGCAGTTCAACGCCCGCGAGGCGATGCACATGCTCGAACTGAGGTCGGGGCCCCAGGGTCATCCCTCGTACCGGCGGGTCGCGTTGGAGATGCACCGTCAGATCCGGGATGTTGCCGGTCACAGGGCGGTGGCCGCAGCCATGACCCACATGACCCACGAGGCTCCCGAGCTGGAGAGGTTGGAGTCCGAACGGCGGGCCGAGGCCCGGCGGGGGGACGCGACGGGCCATTGACCTCGGTGGAGTGACCTGAGTCACGCCGTGCGTCCCTGGCCGTCGATGACCGTGCTTTCCGCCCACCCGGTGTCTAACATCCCGCGGACACCGAGAAGGAGACGAGGGTGGCAAAGGACGACATCGACCCGGAAGACATCGAGGGTCTCGAGATCGAGGAGACCGACCCCGATCTCATCGACGACCTGGAGGAAGGCGAGGAGTTCCTCGAGGGCGACGTCGATGCCGTCGAGGATGATGATGACGACGATGCCGACGAGTCCGCCCTCGACGAGCCCGTTCCCGCGAGGGGTCGCACAGCCCCGGAGGACGATGACGACGATGTCGTGGCTCCCGATGATGTCGAGGAGGATCTCGCCGAGATCCTGAAGGATCGCCTGGCATCAGAGGAGATCCCCGCCGAGGACGAGGAGACCGAGGAGGTCGACGACAAGACATCCTCGGAGGATGCACTGCAACCGAAGCGGGCCGACGAAGTGATGTGCACGAGTTGCTTCCTGCTGGTGCGCAAGAACGCTCCCTCGTGCCCGGTGGGAGATGAGGCGTGTCCCGTTTTCGCGGCGGCACCCCCGAAGAAGCGCAAGAAGTGACGCTTCCCGCCGACAGTCGGGACTCCCTGAGGTCCCTGATCGTCGGGGTGGAACGCTCCGCCCGGGAGATCCTGCGCCAGGCGCCTGCCGCACGGATGGTGGGAGAGTTCGCCGTGAAGATGCTGGTGCGGGAGGTCAACCGCCGTGCAGGAACGGTCCGGGATTCCGTCGTCGTCCGCCACCGGGGTGCGGACAAGTCACCGTCCGGCACACCCTCTCCGTGGCCCCCACCCGTCCCGCCGGTCGGCTGACATGGTTGGGATCGACGTTCGTTTCGCCGGAGCAGGGGACACCGCGAGGGTCTCGCTCATCCGTCGGGCAGCGTCGGAGGAGGCTTCTCGCTATCGAGGAACACGGCTTGCGCCACCTTCGTCTCCACCGGACGGCTTCGTCCTCGTGGGTGGCGCGGACGGCGAGGTGTGGGGATGCCTCGAGTGTTCTCGTGTCGAGGGAACGACATGGAGCATCGATTCCGTGCATGTGCTGGAGGAGGCCCGTGACATCGGCATCGGTGACTCCCTCGTGAGAGCCTGTGCCGACGAGGTCGTCCGTCGCGGGGGATCGAGGCTCGTCTCGAGTGCACAACCCGGCGATCGGTCCCTCAAGAACCTGTTCGAGCGGAACGGAATGGTGGCCCAGACGATTCTCGTGGGGCGATCCCTCAGCGACCCTGCCAACGGGGAGGACGTTTCTCGATGAAGGCGGCCAGACCTTCGCGGGTGTCCTCGCTGCCCATGATTGCGGCGATCTCGTCGTCGCTCATGCGCCTCAGCGTCTCGTCGTCCTCGTAGGCACTGGCGAGGACCACTCGTCGACTCGCCGCGACGGCGAGGGGGGCAGCGTCCGCAACGAGGTCGGCCAGTGAGCGGGCCGTCGCTGCGACGAGGTCGGGTGCGACGAGCCGGTTGACGAGGCCGAGTTGATGGGCCCGCTGCGCCGGCAGGGGTTCGCCCGTGAGGATGACCTCCATGGCCACCGCCGACCCGATTGCCCGCGGGAGCCGGAACAACCCACCCGCGGCCGCGATGAGATTCCGTCGCACCTCCGCCAATCCGAACGCCGAACGGTCCGAGGCCACGACCATGTCGCAGGCCAGCACGATCTCGCATCCACCCGCAGTGGCGAGTCCGTCCACGGCGGCGATGACGGGAAAGAGACGAGGGCGATAGACGAATCCGGCGAACCCGCCCTTTCGGGTGGAGAGGCCGGTGTCCCCCGTGCTGATGGCCTTGAGGTCGGCGCCCGCGCAGAACACCGGCCGCTCCTGGCCCGACGTGTTGGCGCCGAGGACCGCCACCCGGACGGCATCGTCGGCCTCGAGCCGGTCCAGCACGCTCTCGAAATCACGTGCGAATTGCCCGTTCACGGCATTGCGGGCCTCGGGTCGGTCGAGCGTGATGAGGGCGACGTGTCCGTCGACCTCCGCACGCACGAGCTCGCTCATGTCGGCTCGTCGGTCGTGGGAACGCTCGGTGCGTCGGTCGCGGTTTCGGTTCGGTCGGCCGGCGTGTGGGGCTCGTCGGCCGGCGCGAGGGGGACATCTTCGGTCGCTGCAGCCTCGACACGCTCGATGGGCTTCTCCGCCTCGGTCGCGCGGTTCGTTTTCGCCTCGGGCCTGGTGCCGGTGCGTCGCGAGCCCGATGACTCGGAAGTGCCGGCAGTGCGTCCCGGGCCCTTCGCTTTGCGATCGGGTCGTGTGGGGGGAAGCATGCGCGGCATCTTGGCGCCTGCAGGAACTTCCACTCCGAACAAGGCGGCCACCTGGGGCATCAGTGGGCCGAGGCGGGCGACGGTCTTGAGCAGATCCTCCGTGACGGTGGCGGGAACAGCCGAGGGCTGAACACGCGCATGGACGGGGGAGAAAGCCGCATGTTCGAGGAGGGTGATCCAACGGTCCGAAGGTGCATCCACCGTGAGGGCTGCGACGGCCTTCTCGGCGAGAAGCACGGCGAGGTCGGCGGGGAACGGCACCCCGGCCTTGGGTGGCTGTGATGACAGTCTGAGGGCCCGAACGATGCGTCCGACCTCGGCGAGAGCCCGGATGTCCTCCTGCCACAGGCGGGTCTCCGTGGCCTGACGCGTCGCGAGCCCGGTCTTCATCACAGCGAGAAGCGCACGGGTGCGGTCGTCGTGTCCGGAGAGGGACTCGCCGACGTTGACGATGGAGCGGAGATCGCGCACATCCGCATCGTCGATGATCCTCTCGGCAGCGGTGGCCCTGTCGATCCATTCTGCGCGACGCAGGCTCGGCAGGAGGCGCTCAGCCTCCGCGACGAGAGCATCGGCGGTGATCTTCTCGCGGCCCTCGGCCACGGCACGGGTGTTCTGTTCGTCGATTGCCGCTCGCACGGCCGGGATGCCGCCGCCGACGACCTTCTCGGCGATGGCACGGTGGGCCTCGGGGAGTTGGGCGAGGACGGCATCGAGGTTCTCGCGGCGCGGCTTGACCCTCTTGGGCTTGGGTCGCTGAGGAATTTCGGGCGGGGCCTCGAAGAAGGCGCGCCGCGGACGGTCCCCGTCTCTCTTGTCTCGAGCGGGTCCGCGCCGGGTGTCGCCGGGTGCCCCCTCGCGACGGCGACCGTCCTTGCGCCCTTCGCCGCGTCCCTC
>JBDLRG010000043.1:0-4163 GCA_039800125.1 Actinomycetota bacterium | reverse complement strand
GGCGAGCCGACGGGTGGCGACGAGGAAGGGATCGGCCATGAGGCCCATTCTGCCCGTCGTCCCGCCGACGGAACCGTTCCATTCCCCGGGGACCGCGGCGCCGCGACCCCTAGACTCGGGTTGTGCACGACGTTCGCGTCTGGCTCACGTAGCTCAGCGGATAGAGCACTTGCCTCCGGAGCAAGGGGTCGCAGGTTCAAGTCCTGCCGTGAGCGCCATCCGTTCCCCGGTCGCCTCGTTTCGGCGTCGGTGGGACCGGCCCGGTCCCACCGGGCATCAGGACGTCATTCCCCCGAGGCCCACGAAGGACCGAGCCAGTTCGATCTCGCCCATGTGGCGCAGTCCGTGCTGGTACAGCCAGCACTCGATGCCGTCGAGCACGGTGATGCCCGCATCACCCGCCACGCGGGCCGAGAACGTGCTGGCGATGGCCGGCCCGAAGGGCCGGGTGAGGAGCACCCGGTCGAGTTCGGCGGGGTCGAGACCCTCCAGCCAGTGCTCGGTGCGGGAGAACACCGCGTTCATGTAGGAGACGAAGGCGCCGAGGTCGCCGATCTGCTGGCACTGCATCTCCTCCACGGTGCGGTGCTTGCCGTGGTCGCGGATGGCCGGCGAGATGGCATCGAGGATCGCGTCGGTGCACACGAAGGGCTCGCCGGTGAGCATCATGAACGAGGCGTCGTGCATGTTCACGTAGTGGAACAGCGAGAACGCGATGGGAACCACGCCCTCCTTCTCGCGGTGATTGACGTGCTCGAGCGTCATGTCCGACAGTGCGTCCTCGTAGAGGGAGAACAGGGCGCGGAATCGGCGCCGCAGCGAGTCGATCACGAGTTCGTTCGACATCGCGGGCCTCATCCGAGGGCGGCCTTCACCATGGCCGCCACCTTCCCGCCGTCGGCACCCGCGGCGCGCTCGCGCACCGCCTTGACCACGGCCCCCATGGCCTTCATTCCCGCGTTGCCGGCGGCCGCGGCCGCGGCCACCTCCTCGGCGACGATGGCGGCGAGCTCGTCGTCCCCGACCGCCGCGGGCAGGTACCGGGCGAGCACCGCGGCCTCGGCGCGCTCCTTGTCGGCAGAATCGGTGCGACCGGCGGAAGCGAAGGCCTCGGCGGCCTCGGCGCGCTTCTTCGACTCGGCGTGCAGCACCGCGAGCACCTGGGCGTCCGAGAGCTCGACCGAAGCGGAACCCGCCACCTCGGCCGTGGTCACCGCGGCGAGCGCCATGCGCAGGGTGGACACGACGAGCTCGTCCTTGGCTTTCATGGCCGTGGTGAGATCGGACTTGAGGGTCTCTTTGAGTGGACTCATGGGTCCCATTGTGGCCCACGGCCGGTGGCACGG
This sequence comes from Actinomycetota bacterium, assembly GCA_039800125.1. GTDB lineage: Bacteria > Actinomycetota > Acidimicrobiia > Acidimicrobiales > Ilumatobacteraceae > UBA2093. The sequence continues at coordinate 2,817 of JBDLRG010000043.1, read as the reverse complement.
AGACCACCGGGTTCGCCGACGGACGCGTTCGTCTGGAAGAGTCGCGCGATGGACCAACCGCGCTTTCCCGAACCCGACGCCGGAGAACTGATCCACACCCGGACGTACGAGGTGCGCACGTACAAGCTCACACCGGATTCCTTCCTCCTCAGGGGCGTGGTGTGCGACGAGAAGCCGGCCGGTCTCTACATCCCCGACGACCCCGACCCACTGTGGATGCACCTCATGGTCGTCGACCTCACCGTCGAATACCCCACCTTCGCCATCACGGCCGTCGACGTGCTCTTCCGCGAACATCCCCACGAGGGATGCACCGACATCACCGGCACCTACCAGCAACTGGTCGGACTCTCGATCGCCCGGGGCTTCAACGCGCGCGTGAAGGAACTGTTCGGTGGCCCGCGCGGATGCACCCACATCGGGGCCCTCCTCTCGGCCATGGCTCCGGTCGCCATCCAGAGCGGCTGGTCCATGCGCATGGGCGGGGAGGCCGTTGCGCGCCCCGAGCGACCGGCCACGCTCGAACAACGGCGCCGGGCCTACGCCATGAACATCAACACGTGCCACGTCTGGGACGAGAACGGTCCGATGGTGACCGGCATCGAGGCCGGTGCCGCGGTGGAGGTGCCCCTTTCGGTGCGTCGTCGTCTCGAGTCGCTCGGACGTCCGACCGACCGGTGGCTCACGTTCCAGGACGACTGACGCGCCTCAGCGCGCCAGGGACACGAGCACCAGCAGCACCGACGCGGTGAGAAGGCAGAAGGCCGGCGCGGCGGCGGCGATCCCGTCGCGCACGCGCACGTGGGCGAGCACCGCCCCTGCGAAATAGACACTTGTTCCCGCCGCCGCAGCCGTCGCGACGGTGGGGGCGACGATGCCGGCGATCAGACCGGCTGCGGCGACGGTCTTGGCGAGGGCCAACCACGGCACCGCGCGCGACGGGACGCCGAGCCTCTCCATGATCGCCACGACCGCGGGTTGTCCCGTCACGTCTGCCCATGCTGTGAATGCACACACGACGGCGATGCCGACGGCGAGGGCGGCCGCGACCCCGTTCATCGGGGAACCGATTCCCGATCGAGCATCACGGCGCCCTCGAGGGTGAGCAACGACTTCTTGTGGGCCAGCCCGCCCGAGAAACCGCCGAGCGACCCGTCGGCGGCGATGACCCGGTGGCACGGCACGAGGATCGGCACGGGATTGCGCCCGTTGGCCCCGCCCACGGCACGCACCGCTGTCGGTCGACCCATGCGACGGGCCTGTTCGGCATAGGAGATGGTCTCACCCCACGGAATCCCCTGCAGCACCTTCCATGCCCGACGCTGGAACTCGGTGCCCTCGGGCGCCACGGGAACGGTGAACGCACGACGGGAGCCGGCGGCGTACTCGGTGATCTCCGTCGCCGCACGCAGGAGCACATCCGACGCATCCGCCCGCCGTTCTCCCGGCGGGACCGGCCCGAAGCGCACCTCGACGATGGCGCCGTCCCGGGCGGCGAGCGCGAGGGGACCCCACGGCGACGACACCGACGTCCACGATCTCTCCGACACGTCGACCACCCTAGACAGACGAACCGGTCCGGGTCTCCCCCCGGGATGCTCCATTTGTACGATGCAATCATCGACACGGTGACAGGGTCCCTCTCGGCGCGCGACGTGCGGATGGTGTACGCAGCGATGATGGCCGCCACGGCCCTGTCGGCGCTCAACGCCTCGACGGTGAGCACCGCGCTCACCACGATCGTGGGCGACCTCGGCGGGATCCGCGCCTACACCTGGGTCGCCACGTCGTACATGCTCACGAGCACCGCCGCGACCCCGCTGTTCGGCAAGTTCAGCGACCTGTGGGGCCGCAAGCGCCTCGTGCAGTCGAGCATCGCTGTCTTCTTCCTCGGCTCGGTGCTGTGCGCCCTCGCCCCCAGCATGTCGATGCTCGTCGCCGCGCGCGCCGTGCAGGGCATCGGGTCGGGCGGCATCCAGGCCATGTCGTTCGTCGTCATCGCCGACATCGTCTCGCCCAGAGAGCGCGGCCGGTACGTGGGAGCCTTCACCAGCATCTGGGCGGTGACCAGCGTGCTCGGTCCGCTCGTCGGCGGCGTCATCGTCGACAACGTCTCGTGGCGCTGGATCTTCCTCGTCAACCTGCCCGTGGGTCTCATCGCCCTCGTCATGGTGCAGAAGTACCTGCACCTCCCCACGATCCGTCGTGACACGCGCATCGACACGGTCGGGGCCTTCCTGCTCGTCTCGGGCGTGGCCTCTCTCATCCTCACCATCTCGTGGACCTCGGAGGAATGGGGATGGTCGTCCCGACCCACCCTCGGCATGGTCGCGCTCACCGTGGCGCTGCTGGCCGGCTTCCTGTGGTGGGAACCGCGCGCCGAGAACCCGATCCTCCCCCTCCATCTGTTCGCCAACCACACCGTGCAGCGCATCGTGCCGATGGTGACCCTCGTGGCCGCGGCCATGTCCCTCGTCGGCTCGTTCATGCCGCTCTTCCTGCAGTCGGTGACCGGCATCTCGCCGACCAACTCGGGCCTGTTGCTCGCCCCGATGATGGTCGGCCTCACCGTGTCGAGCACCTGGGCCGGGCGCATGACCGTGCTCAACGGTCGCTACCGCATCTGGCCCATCCTCGGCACGGCGTCGCTCATGGCGGGGACGTGCTTCCTCATGTTCATCTCGAACTCGGGTCGGGGAATCGCGCTCGCCATGGTGGGGATGACCCTCGTCGGTCTGTGCACGGGGGCGGCCATGCCCGTGTCCACGACGGCCCTGCAGAACGCGGTCGATGTCCGCGACATCGGGGTGTCGACGT
>JBDLRG010000042.1:0-2616 GCA_039800125.1 Actinomycetota bacterium | reverse complement strand
CGGCGAAGTCCTTCGGGTCGGCGTCGAGCACGTCACCCCACACGTTCCACACGTGACCGAGGGTGCGGTTGCCCACGGGCACCTGGATGCCGTGGCCGGTGTCGCGCACCGCGGTGCCGCGGCGCAGACCGTCGGTGGGCTTGAGGCACACGGCGCGCACCCGGCTGTCACCGAGCTGCTGGGCCACCTCGGCCAGCACGACGTTCGGCTCGCCGTCCACCATGACGGTGAACTCCACCGCGGTGTTCAGTTCGGGGAGGTAACCCCGGGGGAACTCGACGTCGATGACCGGTCCGGCGATCGCCACGACGCGGCCGTCCTTGCGGGTGTCTGTCATGCTCATTGGTCTCTCCTGGTTGTTCGTTCAATCGCCCGACGAGAGCGCCTCGGCACCGCCGACGATCTCCATGATCTCGGTGGTGATGGCGTCCTGACGGGCACGGTTCATGATTCGGGACAGGTTCTTGATGAGTTCCTCGGCGTTGTCCGTCGCCGACTTCATCGCGCGCTGGCGGAACGCGTGCTCGGACGCCGCCGCGTTGAGGAGCGCGGCGTACACGCGGGCCTCCACGTAGCGCGGCAGCAGGGACTGGAGAATGGCGTCGGGATCGGGCTCGAACTCGTAGTCACGCCCCTCGGCGCTCTTGCCGTCGCCGCCCTCGGTGACCCCGGTGTCGAGGGGCACCAGCGGTCGCTGCACGACCTCCTGGGAACCGGCCGAGATGAAGCGGGTGTACACCAGTTCGACGCGGTCGACGGCCCCCGACACGAACAGTTCCGTGACGTGCTCGCCGATCTCCTTGGCCACGGCGTAGCTCGGGTTGTCGGTGAAGCCCGTCCACGAGCGGTCGATCTCGAATCCGCGGAAGCGGAAGTAGTTCTCCGCCTTGCGCCCCACGGCCACGATCGTGTTGCCGCGACCCTTCAGGGCATCGGCCTTGATCTCGCCCTCGGTGGCCCGCAGCACGCCGGCGTTGTAGCCGCCGCACAGTCCACGGTCGGCCGACAGCACCACGTAGCAGACCTTCTTCTGCTCGGGACGACCCGACAGCAGGGGCTGGTCCTTCCCGGCGCCGGCCGCGGCCAGGTCGCGAACCACCTCGGTGATGAGCTCGGAATAGGGGACGGCCGCGGACACGCGCTGCTGCGCCTTGACGATCCTCGACGCGGCGATGAGTTCCATCGCGCGCGTGATCTTCTTCGTCGCCTGCACCGATCGGATTCGACCGCGCAGGATGCGCTCCTGACCGCCTGCCACCTAGATCACTCCGTCGCGAGGGTCTTGGCGCTCTCGGCCTCGCCGAGGGGCTGGGCGGAGGTGGCGGTCGGGTCCGCCGCCGCGCGGAGCTGCGCGCCGGTGCGGAACTGGGCCTTGAAGGCGACGATGATGTCGCCGAGGTCGGCCGGCACGTCGGCCTTCGGGTTCGTGCGCAGCTCGGCGAGCATCGCGCCGTGGCGGGCCTTCACCCACTCGAGCAGTTCGGACTCGAAGCGGCTCACGTCGACCACCGGGATGTCGTCGAGGTGGCCCTTGGTGCCGGCGAAGATGGACACGACCTGCTCCTCGACGGGCATCGGCGAGTTGAGGCCCTGCTTGAGCAGTTCCACCAGGCGGTAGCCGCGCTCGAGCTGGGCCTTGGAGACCGCGTCGAGCTCGGACCCGAAGGTGGCGAACGCCTCGAGCTCACGGAACTGTGCGAGATCCAGCTTCAGCGTGCCGGACACGCCCTTCATGGCCTTGGTCTGGGCCGCACCACCCACGCGCGACACCGAGATGCCCACGTCGACGGCCGGACGCACACCGGACTTGAAGAGATTGTCCTGCAGGTACACCTGGCCGTCGGTGATCGAGATCACGTTCGTCGGAATGTAGGCCGACACGTCGCCCGCCTTCGTCTCGATGACGGGGAGCGCCGTGAGCGAACCGGCCCCGCGCTCGTCGCTCAGCTTGGCAGCGCGCTCGAGGAGGCGGCTGTGCAGGTAGAAGACGTCGCCGGGGTAGGCCTCGCGTCCCGGCGGGCGGCGCAGCAGCAGCGACATCTGGCGGTAGGCCTCGGCCTGCTTCGAGAGGTCGTCGTAGACGATGAGGGCGTGCTCGCCGTTCTCCATCCAGTGCTGGCCCATGGCGCAGCCCGAATACGGGGCGAGGTACTTGAACGGTGCAGGATCGGAGGCCGGAGCCGCCACGACCACGGTGTACTCGAGCGCGCCGTACTGGCGCAGCGTCTCCACGGTCTGGGCCACGGTGGAGCCCTTCTGACCGATGGCGACGTAGATGCACTTCACTCCGAGACCGCGCTGGTTGATGATCGTGTCGATCGCCACCGTCGTCTTGCCGGTCTTGCGGTCACCGATGATCAATTCGCGCTGACCGCGACCGATCGGGGTCATGGCGTCGATCGACTTGATGCCGGTCTGGAGCGGCTCGTGCACGGGCTTGCGGCCCATGATGCCGGGTGCCTGCACCTCGACGCGACGGATGGTCGCGCCGACGATGTCGCCCTTGCCGTCGATCGGCTCGCCGAGTGCGTTCACGACGCGACCGAGCATGACGTCGCCGACGGGCACCGAGAGGATGCGTCCGGTGGCCTTGACGGTCTGACCCTCCTCGATGGC
>JBDLRG010000041.1:0-3339 GCA_039800125.1 Actinomycetota bacterium | reverse complement strand
TGATGAGCCTCGACAACGCCATGGATGCCGACGAGCTCTCCGCCTGGGGCGAGCGCGTCACGAAGGGACTCGGCGAGGGCGTCGAGGTGGCCTTCACCTGCGAACCCAAGATCGACGGACTGGCGGTGAGCATCCGCTATGAGAACGGGGTCCTCGTGCAGGCCGCCACCCGCGGCGACGGCCGCACCGGCGAGGACGTGACGGCGAACGTGGCCACCATCGCCGCCGTGCCCGGGATGCTCGTGGCGCCGAAGGGGACGAAAGTGCCCGATGTCCTCGAGGTGCGCGGCGAGGTGTACATGTCGATCGAGGCCTTCGCCCGTTTCAAGCGTCGGCGCGAGGAGGAGAACCGCGAGCGCCAGGCGGCGGGGCGCGCTCCGCTGGCGGTACCCGTCAACCCGCGCAACGCGGGTGCAGGGAGCCTGCGCCAGAAGGACGCCGCCATCACCGCCGAACGCGAGTTGTCGCTGTGGGCCTACCAACTCGGTGAGGTGGTGGGTGGTCCCGACTTCTCCTCCCATCATGAGACCCTCGAGTGGCTCGGCGCGCTCGGCTTCCCGGTGAACCCCGAGATCACCGTGGTCGGTTCCCTCGACGAGGTGGCCGCCTATTGCGCGGCGCGCCAGCAGTCGAGGGGCTCCATGGCGTACGAGATCGACGGTGTCGTCGTGAAGGTGGACGACCTCGCCCAGCGCGAGCAACTCGGCTTCACCTCGCGCGCACCGCGCTGGGCCATCGCCTTCAAGTTCCCGCCCGAGGAGCGCACCACCCTGCTGCGCGACATCCAGGTGTCGGTGGGGCGCACCGGTCGGGTCACGCCATTCGCGGTGCTCGAGCCGGTCTTCGTCGGCGGCTCGACCGTGGGCATGGCCACCCTGCACAACCGTGACCAGGTGGCCCTCAAGGACGTGCGCCCCGGAGACACGGTGGTGGTGCGCAAGGCGGGCGACGTCATCCCCGAGGTGGTCGGACCGGTGCTCGCCAAGCGTCCGAAGAAGTCCTCGCCCTGGACCTTCCCCGAGACGTGTCCCTGCCCGGTGGGGTCGCGTCTCGTGAAGAGCGAGGAAGAAGCCGACACCCGGTGCGTCGAGCCGTCGTGCCCCTTCCAACGCGATCAGCGCATCATCTACTTCGCGTCGCGGGGCGGCATGGACATCGAGGGTCTCGGCGAGCGGACGGTGTACGCGCTCTCGGATGCTGGTTTGGTGGCCGACGCGGGCGACCTTTATTTCCTCACCGTCGAGCAATTGCTCACCCTCGAGGGGTTCGCCGACACGAGCGCAGCGAACCTCGTGGCGTCGATCCAGGGTTCGCGTACGCGCCCCCTGCCGAAACTGCTCACCGCGCTCGGAATCAAGAATCTCGGACCCTCAGCGGCGGACGCGCTCGCTTCGCGGTTCGGCACGCTCGATGCCATCGAGGCCGCTACGGAAGAGGACCTGTCCGGTGTCGAGGGGGTGGGACCCGTCATTGCCGCCTCGGTGGCGTCGTGGTTCGCCCGAGCAGAAAACGCCGCCATGGTGGACAAGTTGCGCGTGGCCGGGGTCGACTTTGGCAGGGTGGAGACGAGCGATGAGCCTCGGACTCTCGAGGGCAAGGCAGTCGTCGTGACCGGCAGCCTCGGGGGATTCTCGCGCGAGGAGGCGGAGGCCGCGATCAAGCGGCGGGGCGGTCGCAGTCCGGGAAGCGTGAGCGCCAAGACCTTCGCCGTCGTCGTGGGTGCCGAGCCCGGTGCCAGCAAGGTGACGAAGGCCGAACAACTGGGCGTGCCCGTCGTCGACGAGGCAGGATTCGCCACCCTGCTCGAGACCGGCGAGATTCCTTCTCGTTAGACGGCGAAAGGGGCGGTCCCGGCCGAAGCCGGAACCGCCCCTCTCGGAACGATGCGTCAGGCGCGGATGCGTCGGCGGGCGCCGAGAGCGGCACCCGCGGCGATCATCGCCACCGAGAGACCCGCGAGGATGCCCACGGCCATGCCCGTCTCGGGCAGGTTGGTGGTGTTCTCGCCACCGCCGAACTGATCGGTCCACGGCAGACCGTTGGAGAAGTCCAGGTCGAAGCTTCCGCCAGTTTCCGCGGGAACGGAGACACGAACCGTCACCGACGACGCAGCGGCCAAGATCATCTTGGTGCGACCGATGGTGTAGGCGGAGCCGTCATCGCCATCGGTCTCCTCGTCGGGCGAGGTGAACCGGTAGGTACCCGACGAGGGATTGGTCACCGTGAGATGGGTGTTCGTCGACACCGAGTACCCGGCGACGCCGTCAGCCTCGGTCCACTGCAGGCTGTCGATGTCGTAGATGTTCAGGGGCAGGTTCGTGACGGTGACCGGAGTGTTCGTGCCGCCCTCGAAGAAGTCCACCCGAATCTCGGCGATCGCCTCGCCGTCCTCCGTGGAACCCAATTGCAACTCGATGAATGGGTCCTCCTCATCGTCGGGGAAGGTGTCATCGATACGTCCGATTTCGCCGGCGGTGTCCCAGGAGAGATTGGTCCCATCGACGAAGGTGACGACCGCATCGATGACCGTTCCGTCGATGGTGGCCACGGCGTCGAAGCGGATCGATGATCCCTCGGGGAGTGGGACGTCGAGGTCGGCCGCGTCGGTGACGGTCTGGCCGTCGTAGCCGAAGCGGAAGGCCGTCCCGGTGGCGTCGAGGGTGACGGCGCCGGCGGAGCCGGCCACGGAGGCGAGTCCGAGGACTCCCGCCGCGACCAGGGTGATGGAAGTGAGTGTCTTTCTCATGCAGACCACTCTACAGACCGAAGGTCCAGCAGTATTCCCATCGTAGGGTCCGGTGATCCACGGGAACCGGATCGCTTCAGTCGACCGTGAAGTCCCAGGCGAAGGTGCGAGCCTTGGTGGGCCCGTCGATGGCCTTCCAGTAGCGCACCACGGCGCTGTGGGGTCCTTGTGCGAAGGACTCGATGGCAGCCCCCGGTTGGGGCAGGAAACTGATGGTGAACCGGCCCGGGTCATAGATCGCGGTGGGGGGCACCTCCACCTGGGCCCCGGGGCTGGGCACGGCCCCACCGGCGCTCAATTCGTCGAGTCGGGTCGTTTCCAGCAGGATTCCGTCGATCTCCAGTTCGGCGACGTAGCCGTCGAGGAAATCCACGAAGATCTGGCTCTGACGCAACACTTGGTCACCGGGTCCGGGGGTCATCGATTCGATGGCTGCGGGGATGTTCCGACCTTCGTCCCCGGTGTCGGCGGTGCGAAAGCCGGCCACCATGAGGACCACACCGATCCCCACCGCCACGCTCACGAAGAGTTTTTCACGGTCGAGCCGCAGACGGGGAAAACGCATTGCCATGGGGCCATTCTCGCCCGTCACA
>JBDLRG010000040.1:0-2626 GCA_039800125.1 Actinomycetota bacterium | reverse complement strand
CGGCTCGCCGTGCCGCTGCTGCTCGAGCGCAAGGGCTCCATCGTCAACATCTCGTCCACGGCGGGCCAGTTCGGCTTCCCGTACCGGTCGCCCTACGCGGCAGCGAAGTGGGGCGTCATCGGCCTCACCAAGACATGGGCGATGGAACTCGGGCCCGAAGGGGTCCGCGTGAACGCCATCTGCCCGGGTTCGGTGTCGGGGCCGCGGATGGACGGCGTGATCGAGCGTGAGGCGGCAGCGCGCGGCGTCGCCCCGCAGGCGATCCGTGATGCCTACACGCACCAGGTCTCGATGCGGTCGTTCATCGACGCCTCCGACATCGGTGAGGCGGTGGTGTGGCTCGCCTCGCCCGCCGCCCGGTTCGTGAACGGCCAGGTACTCGCCGTCGACGGCCACACCGAGACGCTCGCCACGGTCTGAGCCGCCGGGTTCCGCGTGACGGATGCCACGTACCTACCGGAGACGTTCACCGTGAGTACTCTCTGCGGTAACCCGGGCGTTGCCGGTGAACGCTTAGCGTCACCGCCGACCACCGGTCCAACCAACCCAAGGGGAGACAACAATGAAGCAGCGATCCACGACGCGCCGCCGGCTCGTCGCGACGCTCGTCGCCGGAGCCTTCGTGCTCGGCGCGTGCGGTGGCTCTGAGGAGACCACCGAGACCACCGCAGGTGCCGACACCACCGTGCCGGGCGACACCACGCCCGACACCACCGGCGGCGGCGACGACCCGCTGGCGGCCCTGTACCAGGAGTGCCTCGACAACGGTGCCAAGGTGAACCTCATCGCCCTGCCCGACGAGTGGGCCAACTACAAGGGCATCCTCGCCGCGTTCGGCGAGAAGTACCCGGGCGTCGAGTACCCGGTCGCCAGCCCCGATGCCTCCTCCAAGGAGGAGATGGAGGCCGTCGAGACCCTCGCCGGTCAGGACGACATGCCCGACAACGTGGACGTGAGCCCGGCGATCGCGCAGGAGATGGTCGACAAGGGCCTTTTCGAGCCCTACGTGCTCACCTCCGACGCCGACATCCCGGCCGGCCTGAAGGACGCTGCCAACAACTGGACCGCGGCGTACTACGGCATCATGGCCATCGTCACCAACACGACGATCGTGCCCAACGCTCCGAAGACCTTCGCCGACCTGGCGAAGCCGGAGTACAAGGGCCTCGTCGCCCTCAACGGCGACCCGCGTGAGTCGGGTTCGGCCTTCGCCGCCGTGATGGCAGCGAGCATCGCCAACGGCGGTAGCGCCGACGACATCCTCCCCGGCGTCCAGTTCTTCGCCGACCTCAAGGTGTCGGGCAACCTCGCCGCCAGCGACGTCACCAAGGAGACCGTCCTGTCGGGCGAGACCCCGCTCGCCATCGACTGGAGCTACAACGTGCCCGGTCTGAAGGCCGACCTCGAGGCCGCTGGCCTCACGGTGGAGGTCAACTTCCCGAGCGACGGTATCTACGGTGGCTTCTACGGCCAGGGCGTCGTGAAGAACTCGCCGCACCAGGCGTGCTCGAAGCTGTGGATGGAGCACATCTTCAGCGATGAGGGTGCCCTCGGTTACCTCCAGGGCGGCGCCGTTCCGGCCCGCATCGTGTCGCTCACCGAGCGCGGTCTCGTGACCGACGACGTGAAGACCAACCTGCCTCCCGACGAGCTCCTCTCGCAGGTGAGCTTCCTCACCCCGGCCCAGATCGCGGCCGCCAAGGAAGTCCTCGCCGAGCAGTGGGGCCCGCTGGTTGCCGACGCCTGAGTCGTCACCTGCAAGACTCGGTCCGATGACCGAGATCGCACTGACCGAAGGGGGGCGCACCACTGGTGCGCCCCCCTCGGCGCGTCGTGGGGCAGGTCGACGCAGTTGGGCGTGGCTCGGCCTCGTGCCCTTCTTCGCCTTCCTCTCCCTGTTCCTCCTGCTCCCTGCCGTGAGCGTGTTCCGCGACGCGTTGCGTACCGAGGACGGCGGCTACTCGCTCGATGCGATGCGCGAGGCCATCTCCGGCCAGAACCGCGACGCGTTCACGTACTCGGTGATCTTCTCGGCCGGGGCGGCAGCGGTGGGAGTGGTGATGGGCACGCTGCTGGCGTACGCCGCGGTGCGGCTCACCCGACCGCGGTGGCTCCGGGGTCTCATCTCGTCGTTCAGCGGTGTCGCCGCCAACATGGGTGGCCTGCCGCTGGCGTTCGCGTTCATCACCCTGCTCGGGGCCCGCGCCGGTGTGCTCACCAACATCTTCAAGTGGTTCGGCTGGGACATCTACTCGGGCGACTTCGACCTCGGCTCCAAGCGTGGCCTGGTCATCGTGTATTCGTACTTCAACATCCCACTGATGGTGCTCATCACCCTCCCTGCCATCGACGGTCTCCGCCGGTCGTGGCGTGAGGCGTGCGCCAACCTCGGCGGCACCAACTGGACCTTCTGGCGTCGTGTCGGCCTGCCGGTGCTGGCGCCGTCGCTGCTCGGCGGGTTCCTGCTGCTGTTCGCCAACTCGTTCGCGGCCTACGCCACCGCTCGCGTGCTCACCGAGAGCTCACGGATCGTGTCGCTGCGCCTCGCGTTCTTCCTGGGCGGCGACGTGAACGTGGGCGAGGACGCGGTCGGCTTCTCCCTCGCCGCATGGATGATCATCATCAT
>JBDLRG010000039.1:0-7373 GCA_039800125.1 Actinomycetota bacterium | reverse complement strand
CAGGACGGTTCCTGCTCCCACCCTGACCGTGAGAGCCTCACGGTCGACGCCCCGCACACCTCTCAGCCGAGAGACATCGACGAGGGTTCCCTCGGTGGCCGCAGCGGGCGTGAAGCTGTGGCCGGAGCCGATCACCTTGGCCCTGCCGCCACCGCCTTCGAGTCTGGACACGATGGACGCCACCTCGGCCTCGGATCGGGGACGCACCCGCTCGGCGGGCCGGGCCGTGACGTTTCCCGCCCAGTTCCGCCAACGCCGTGCCATCCCCCGATTCTGCCCCACGGAACCCTGCGGGGTTCGCCTTCCGGGTTCGGGTGTTCCGCCCCGCGGTCGTAGAGTCGGGATGTCCGCACGCACCCGGGGAGATCGGACCCATGAGCCAGATTCCATTGGTCGACTATCTCGTCCTCGGTGTGGAGCCCCATCTCACCGCGCGCGAGTGCGCTTCGTGCGGTGCGCGCTTCTTCGACCGGCGCAACGGGTGTGCACGGTGCTCGGGTCGCGAATTCCGCACCGTCGACGTCCCCCGAGAGGGCGAGGTGCGCGCCTTCACCATCGTCAGTTTCGCCTCACCGGGTGTGCAGGTTCCCTTCGTCTCCTCCATCGTCGATTGCGGAGGAACGAGCGTGAGGGCCAACATCATCAACTGCGATCCCACCCCCGAGGCGGTCTCCCTCGGCATGCGGGTGCGGCTCGCCACGTATTCGCTCGGGACGGACTCGAAGGGGACCGAGGCAGTCGGCTTCGGCTTCGAGCCCGTCTGACCGACCGACGAAGGACCGCAACGAGAGGAACATCATGGCAGCGGACGACATCTACATCCTGGGCATCAACATGACGAAGTTCGGCAAGCACGCCGACAAGGACACCGTCGATCTGGCCGCGGAGGCGGTGTACGCTGCGCTCGACGACGGTGGTGTGGCCATGTCCGACATGGACATCCTCGCCGCCGGGTGTCTCATGGGTCAGGGCAGCATCGGCCAGCAGATTCAGAAGCAGGTCGGACAGACCGGCATCCCCGTCTTCAATGTGGCCAACGCTTGTGCCACGGGCGCCACCGCGTTGCGCACCGCCATCATGGCCATCAAGGCGGGCGAGGCGACGATGGGACTTGCCGTCGGCGTGGAGAAGCTCGCCGGAGTCGGACTGCTCGGCGCTCGCCCCCAGGCACAGGGCGATGAGTGGACCCCGTCGGGCCGCTACGGCGCCGTCGCAGGCACGGACGGACGGATCGGCACCGACAACATGCCGGGAACCTTCGCCCAGGTCGGCATGGAGTACGGCCACAAGTACGGAGGAGCGACATTCGAGCTCTTCGCCCGCATTTCCCAGAAGAACCACTCCCACTCGACGCTCAATCCCCTCGCCGCGTACACGAAGGAGATGACACTCGAGGAGATCATGAACGACGTCATGATCGCCTACCCCAACACGCGGCCGATGTGCTCGGCCAACTGCGACGGGGCCGCGGCAGCCGTCGTGGTGAGTGGCGAGCGACTTCGCTCCCTCTCCCCGGAGCAGCGTCGTCGCGCAGTGAAGGTCTCGGCATCGGTCCTCACGTCGGACCCCTGGCAGGAGGCCTGCCAGGTCCTCCCGGACGTGAACACCCTCACCCGCATCGCCGCGACGAAGGCCTACGAGACGGCGGGGATCGGACCCGAGGACCTCGACCTCGTGGAGCTTCACGACTGCTTCGCCACCGCCGAGCTCGTCCACTACGACAACCTCATGCTCTGTCCCGAGGGCGGTGCGGTCGACTTCTTCGAGTCGGGAGCCACGTGGCGTGACGGATCGACGCCCGTGAACGTCTCGGGAGGACTGCAGTCCAAGGGCCATCCCATCGCAGCCACGGGTATCGCCAACATCTGGGAGGTCTGTCACCACCTGCGCGGCGAGGCCGGCACGCGTCAGATCGAGGGCGCGAAGGTCGGATTGGCCCACGTCATCGGGCTCGGCTCCGCGTGCGGCGTGCACATCCTGGAGAAGTCCTCCCTCTGATCCGCCTCGCCACGGGCAGTCGATGGAACCCTCCTTCGGCTACGTGATGAATCGCATGGACGAGGGCCGGCAGGACGGGCGCAACACGGTCCTGGTCGCGTCGCTGTACGACTCTCTGACACGAGCGACGATGGTCGCCCGACGTCGATCCCGTGATGGGAGACTGGGGACGTGACTTCGAACGGGCAGGACCATTCCGACCTCGCCGGGGTGTTCGGCGGAGGCGGCCTGTTCGGCATCGGATATGCACTCGGCGTCATCGAGGGGCTGCGATCACGGGGTCTCGATCTCGGCGGCCGTCCTCTGCTCGGCACTTCGGCCGGATCGTGGGCGGCGGCCGGCACGGCCCTCGGCACCTCTCTCGAGGAGTTCCTCGCCATGGAGGTGCCGCGCTTTCCCAACCCTCGTCGCGGAGTCCTGGCCGAGGCCGCACGTACCGTCTTCGGGGAACGTACGAGTCCTCTCGTCAGTGTCGTCGTCTCCTCCCTGCCCCGCCTGCGCCGTACGGTCCTCAGCGGTGCCCTGACACCGCTGGCGGACCTCGTGGCGGCGTCCTCGGCGGTGCCTGGCCTTCTCGCGCCCCACCGCATCGACGGGGTGTCCTACGTGGACGGCGGGGTGCGCTCCGTCGTCAGTGCCGACCTCGCTTCTCCAGCCCGAACCCTCATCGTCGTGGCTCCCCTCGCCGGAGCCATGTTCGGACCCTTCGGAGCCGTCGCTACCCGCAGGATGATGCGAGAGGTCGGTCTCTGGCGCGATGCCCATGGAGGTCGGGTCATCGTGTTCAGCCCGCGAGACTCGGGTGCGTCACTCGCCCGCAGACCCGATCAACTCTTCCGTCGGGACGTGGCCCTGCGCGCTCACGAGGTGGCGTTGGAACAGGTTGCCGGGTGCTCACTCGACGCGGTCTGAGAAGGAGACGGGCCCGCCTGACCAAGGCATGTGGTGTCGAAGGGGGGACTTGAACCCCCACGCCCTAACGGGCGCCAGCCCCTCAAGCTGGTGCGTCTGCCTATTCCGCCACTTCGACGAGGAACGCCAAATCTAGCGAGCCGCCGGGCGCTTGCCACGCCCGGGCCGGGTCAACGGACGAGGAGGAAGCCGAGTGCCACCACGGTGAAGATCCACACGGTGGCGAGCACGGTCGTCATGCGATTGAGGTTCCGCTCCGCCGCGGCGGATCCGAGAGCGGCACCACTGGCACCTCCGAACATGTCCGACAAGCCGCCGCCCTGACCGCTGTGCAGGAGCACGCCCACGATCATCGCGAACATGGACAGGACGTTGATCCCGATGGTGATGTACATGACCACGTCTCTCACGGCGTCACACCCTATCGGTCAGCGGGCACGGGCCGGCGGGGTCACCGCGACCTCGTTGGGGAAATGGCAGGCCACCCTGTGGCCGGGCGCCACCTCCGTGAGAACGGGTTCCTGCTCGGCGCACACGGCCTCGGCGCGGGGACACCGGGTGCGGAAGCGGCACCCCGAGGGCGGGTTGATGGGGCTCGGAACGTCCCCCTCCAGCACGATGCGGGTGCGGGTGCGCTCGATGACGGGATCGGGCTCCGGCACCGCCGACAGGAGGGCCTCCGAGTAGGGGTGAGCGGGCGAGAGATAGAGGCTCTCGGCCGGGGCGATCTCCATGAGCTTGCCCAGATACATCACCGCGATCACGTCCGAGATGTGACGGACCACGGACAGGTCGTGGGCGATGAACAGGTACGACAGGCCCATGTCGTGCTGCAAGTCCTGCAGGAGGTTCACCACACCGGCCTGAATGCTCACGTCCAGTGCCGAGACCGGCTCATCCAGCACGAGGAAGGACGGCTGAAGGGCGAGGGCCCGGGCGATACCGATGCGCTGGCGTTGCCCACCGGAGAACTCGTGGGGGAAACGCCGGGCATGGTCGGGCGAGAGACCCACCATGGTGAGGAGTTCGGCGACCCTCTCGTCGCGACCGGCCTTCATCTTGTGGATCTCCAAGGGCTCGGCCACGGCGGATCCGATGGTGAGTCGCGGGTCCAGCGATGCGAAGGGGTCCTGGAAAACGATCTGCATCTCGTGGCGCAGTTCCCTCAGTCGGGCACGATCGATGCCGACGAGTTCCTCCCCCTTGAACAGCACCGAGCCCGACGTCGGCTCGATGAGCTGAAGAACGCAGCGTCCGACGGTGGTCTTGCCCGAGCCGGACTCGCCGACGAGACCCACGGTCTGACCCGCTCCGATGTCGAAGCCGACCCCGGAGACCGCCTGGACCGTGTCGGACGAGGACCGGAGACCCTTGGAGCTCTTGACCGGGAACTCCTTCACGAGTCCGCTCACGCTGAGCATCGGCGACTCTCCCCCGCTCACCACGTTCCCTCCAGGTCGCGCGCACGGATGCAGGCTGAGCGGGTCCGACCGATCTCGACCAGTTCCATCGGCGCCGCGGCGCACGCATCGACCGCGTGCGGACAGCGCGGATGGAACGCGCATCCCGACGGCGGAGCGAGCATGTTGGGAGGAGACCCGGCGATGGGCTGGAGTCGGTCCCTGCCCGCCGCGGGCAGAGAAGCGAGGAGTCCCCGTGTGTAGGGGTGGTTCGACGCCGCGAAGATCGCCTCCACCGGTGCCGCCTCCACCGACTGCCCGGCGTACATCACCTGGACGCGGTCGGCCACCCGGGCGATGACGCCCAGATCGTGGGTGATGAAGACGACCGCCGTGTTGAAGGTGCGACGGACCTCCTGGATGACCTCGAGGATCTGGGACTGCACCGTCACATCCAGTGCTGTCGTCGGCTCGTCGGCTATCAACACGTCCGGGTCGTTGGCGATGGCCATGGCGATCATCACGCGCTGCCTCATGCCGCCGGAGAACTGATGCGGATACTGACGCGAGCGCACGTCGGGCTGGGGCAGACCCACGAGGTCCAGCAGTTCCACGGCCCGCTTCCACGCCGCGTCGTCGTCGAGGGTCTGGTGGGCCTGGATCATCTCGACGATCTGGGCACCGATGCGCTGCACGGGATTGAGGGCCGACAGAGGGTCCTGGAAGATCATGGCGATGCGCTTGCCCCGCAGCGAACGCAGGACATCGGGCTTCACCCCGACCATCTCCTGACCGCCGAGCACAGCCGACCCCGAGACCCTGGCGTACGAGGGCAGCAGTCCCATGATGGAGAGGAACGAGACGGACTTCCCTGACCCCGACTCCCCCACGATGCCCACGAGCTCACCGGGATTGACGTCGAGGTCGAGACCGCGCACGGCCTGCACGGTGCCGCCATGGGCGGGAAAGGAGACCCTCAGGTCACGGATGGAGAGGACGGGATCCATCACCGCTCCCGTCCGTGTTTGGGATCGAAAGCGTCGCGAAGACCGTCACCGATGAAGCTCACGCACAGCGTGATGAGCAGCAGAGCCAGGAACGGATACAAGGCCAGCCACCAGAACCCGGCGCGAACCGCGAGTCGCGCATCCGATACGAGCAGTCCGAGCGACGTCGACCCGGAACCGGGATCCGGTCCATAACCGAAGAGCGAAAGGGTCGCTTCGCTCACGATGGCACCGACCACGCCGAGGCTGAGGGCGACGAGCATGGGACCGGCAGAGTTGGGCAGCAGGTGCCGCCGGATGATGTACCAGTTGGATGCACCCGCCGCCCGGGAGGCTTCGATGAACTCACGTTCCTTCAGTGCCAGCACCTGCGAGCGGATGATGCGTGCCACCCCCATCCAACCGAAGATGGCGAACAGGAAGATGAGGAACCGGATCGTGTTCACCTCACCCGTGAGCGGCTTGAGCCATGGGACGTTGGCCATGACGTTGCGCACCACGAGCAGGGCAACGAGGAACGGGAACGCCAGGAAGATGTCGGTGACGCGCATCATGATGTCGTCGAAGCGCCCGCCCTTCAAGCCCGCCACCGAGCCGATGAGTGACCCGATCATGAGGCTGAAGAACGCACTGAAGATACCGATGAGCAGGGACACCCTCATGCCGTAGATGAGACGGCTGTACAGGTCGCGTCCGATCGAGTCGGTCCCGAGCCATGCCTCGGCCCGCGGCGTGAGATTCGAGTTCGCCCCCTCGGTGATCTCGATGACCGCCTGATTGATGCCGTAGCGCGCAGTGAGGGACGGGAACAGAACGAGCAGGATGAGCGCCCCGAGGACGAAGACGGACACGACCGCGGCCTTGTGCGAGCGGAAGCGAAGGTACACCTGACGGCGCGGGGACACCGATTCGGTGGTCACCCCGACCATCGCGTCGAGGTTCGCTGTCACGGATGGCTCGCTCATGTCACTCCAGTCCGATCCGCGGGTCGAGCCAGGCATAGGCCAGGTCGGCGAGCAGGTTGAAGATGACCACGGCCGAGATGATGATGACCATCCACGGCATCAGTTCGGGGAAATCGCCGTTCGAGTAGGCCACCAGGAAGAAACGTCCCATTCCCGGATAATCGAAGAGACCCTCGGTGATGATCAAGCCGCCCACGATCGCGCCGAGGTCGAGGAATGCCAGTGTTGTCACGGGGATGAGGGCGTTGCGCAGACCGTGCTTCACCAGCACCTGTCGCTCGGAGATGCCCTTGGAACGAGCGGTGCGCATGTACTCGCTGTTGAGCACGTCGAGAAGGGACGAGCGCATGTAGCGGGCGTAGACCGCCATCGACTGGATCGCCACCACGGTCACGGGCAGGGCCATGTGATGGAGCATCGTGAGCAGGTCGAAGCCGCGTTGACCCGGCGGATACACACCTGAGACCGGGAAAAGAGAGGTGCCGAACCACTTCTGCCAGTACACCGCGAAGAGGAGCTGCAGGAGAAGGGCCGAGATGAACGGAGGAACCGCCAGCCCGATGAGGGCGGCGGTGTTCACCGTGGAATCACGCAGACGCCCGGGCTTGAGAGCGGCGAAGATCCCGAGCAGATTGCCCACCACGATTCCGATGACCGAAGCGGTCACGCCGAGTCGAAGGGAGTTGGCCAGCGAGTCCTGCAGCACCGGCCACACCTCGCGCTTGCCCTTGATGCTGCGCGGCCAGTCGAACGTGACGAAGTTGAAGAGCCACTCGAAGTATCCGCGGATGTAGCCGAGAGGACCCTCGTACAAGCCGTTCTCACGGATGTAGGCGTCGATCTGCTTCCTCCCGGCGCGGATGTTCGTTCGCTTGAAACTCTCCACCGGGTCGGTCCCGATGCGGATCGCCACGTACACGAGGAAAGTCACGAGAACCAACGTCGGCACGAGCCAGACGAGCCTCCTCAGGACGTAGCGCAGCATCTGCTCAGTCTGTCAGACGGAGGGTGACCGGTGTGAAATCCGCCACGACACGAACGAAGGGGCGGAACCTCTCGGTTCCGCCCCTTCGCCTGATCGTGTCGACCGA
>JBDLRG010000038.1:0-5637 GCA_039800125.1 Actinomycetota bacterium | reverse complement strand
GGTTTCTCGAAGATCAGCGCGACGCCCTCTCCCTCCAGGGGGCGCGTCCCTGATGCGCACAAAGCCAGCACCGATCGGAGTTGGTCCGACGAGAGGTCAGAGATCTCGAGAAGGTGCCGTGTCACGACAGGACCTCGGCACACAGGAGAAGGGCCTCGTCGATCTCGGCCTCCGAGACCGTCAGAGGTGGCGCGAAGCGCAGGACATCGGAATTCACCGCATTGACGATCAGTCCCCTCTCAAGGAGCAAGGATGCCACCTCACGTGCCTCACCCGCCCGCGTCAGGACGGCTCCGAGAAGCAGCCCTTCACCGCGCACGGAAGCCACGCCGGCCATCGTTTCCAGGCCTGCCCGCAGCCGACTCCCTCGTTCGCGCGCCAGAGCACAGGCATCGATGCGTTCCATCTCCTCGATGACGGCGATGACCGCGGCAGTGGCGAGGGCAGTCCCGCTGTACGTGCTGCCGTGGTCACCCGGCTCCAGAACCGAAGCCACGTCTCGACGCGCCCACAGGGCACCCACCGGCATTCCGTTCCCCATGGCCTTGGCCAGCGTGACGGCATCCGGGCGCACACCCGAATGCTCGAAGGCGAACCAACGGCCCGTCCGACAGAATCCGGTCTGAACCTCGTCGATTCCGAACAGGAGACCCCGATCCCGGCAGAGTCGCTCCACTCCCCTGAGGTAGTCACGGTCTGCCGGTATGACCCCGCCCTCCCCCTGCACGACCTCGATGAGCACGGCTGCAGTGTCCTCATCGACCAGTGCCTCCAGAGCATCGAGGTCCCCGAAGGGGCAGTACGCGAATCCGTCGGGCATCGGGGCGAAGACGGCGTGCTTCGCCGGCTGCCCCGTCAGGGCGAGCGACCCGAGGGTACGACCGTGGAAACTGCCCAGGGCGGTGACGATTCTGTGGCGCCCCGGGCCCCCGAACTTTCGAGCCAACTTGATGAAGGCCTCGTTGGCTTCGGCACCCGAATTGCAGAAGAACACCTGGCCCTCACCCGCGCCCGCACGGGACATCAGGTCATCGACCATCCGGGCCGCCCTTCCGCCCACGTCATTGGCGAAGAAATTGCTCACGTGGATCAATGTCCCCGCTTGTCGGGCGATGGCCTCGGCCACTCGCGGATGGGCGTGGCCGAGGGACACCACGGCGATCCCGGCAAGAAAGTCGAGATAGCGCCGACCCGCCGAATCCCACAGCTCCGTTCCGGCCCCTCTGACGAACTGCACGGTGGGCGGCGCGAAGACGGGGATGAAGGGGCAATGGTCGCCCGCCTCGGGGCCGGAGAAGGGATGCACGGTCATGAAGCAACCACCATCGTTCCGACTCCCTCGTCCGTGAAGAGTTCAAGAAGGAGGGCATGGGGAACCCGTCCGTCGAGGATGTGGGCACTCGCCACCCCGCCCCGCAGGGCAGCGAGACAGGCGCGGACCTTGGGGATCATTCCCCCGGTCACGACCCCCTCGGCCAGAAGGCCCTCCAACTCCGCCGAGGTGGCCGTGGCCACGAGGGATTCTGCATCCTCCATGCGACGACGTACACCCGCGATGTCCGTGAGATACACGATCTTCTCCGCACCCAGAGCCGCGGCGATCGCGGCTGCGGCCGTGTCGGCGTTGACGTTGAAGGCTCTACCGTCCGGACCGGACGCGACGGTGGACATGACCGGGACGAAACCCTGCTCCAGCAGGGAGCGGAGCAGGCCGGGAGAAACGTGGTCGATGTCTCCGACCCGCCCCAGTGCCGCATCCACGGGCCGTGCCGTCAAGGTCCTTCCATCCTCCCCCGAGAGGCCCACGGCGACCTCACCGAAGGCGTTGATGGCAGCCACGATTCCCGGGTTCACGCGTCCATTGAGCACCATGCCCACGACCTCCATGGTGGCGTCGTCGGTCACACGGAGTCCGTCGACGAAGGGCGCCGTCATTCCGAGGTCGTGAAGCATGGAATCGATCTGAGGTCCACCCCCATGCACGACGACCGGCCTCACACCCACCGTGTGCATGAGAACGATGTCCTCGGCGAACAGAGCGAGTGAATCCTCCTCGTTGCTGCCGGCCAGCGCGTTCCCCCCGTACTTGACGACCACGGTGCGACCGGAGAAGCGCCGGATGTAGGGCAGGGCCCGTGCGAGAACCCGGGCGGTATCGGAAGCACTCACGGGAACATCCCGACCGTCGAGAGTCCTGCCGTCTCCTCCAGGCCGAAGACGACGTTCATCGATTGCACCGCCCCTCCGGAGGCGCCCTTGGCGAGATTGTCGAGCGCCGCCAGAACCATCACGTGACCCGTGCGTTCGTCGTACCGAGCCGTGATGTGCACCGCATTCGTGCCGAGCGTCGCTTTCGTCGACGGTGACTGGGGATGCACGACCACGAAAGGCTCGTCCCTGTAGAAGGAAGCCAGCGTGGCCAGCAACGATGCGGTGGTGGGAGTCCCCCCCGTGGGACGGGCGTAGCAGGTGGCCAGGATCCCTCGGTTCATGGGAGCAAGGTGGGGCGTGAACAGCACGCTGGCTCCCGTCACCATCTCGATCTCGGGGGTATGACGGTGATCCAGGAGGCCGTACGCCGTGAAGTCCTCGTTCACCGTGGCGAACGAGGACGAGTGCTTGAGACCCCGTCCGGCTCCCGACACACCCGAGGCGGCATCGACGATGATCCCGGAGTCGGCGATGACCCCGGTGCGCACCAGGGGCGTGAGAGCGAGCGACGCTGCGGTGACGTAGCAGCCTGGTGTGGCCACGAGGCCGGCTCCCCGCAGGGCACTTCGATACAACTCGGGAAGCCCGTACACGGCACCGGCCAGCAGATCGGGCCGAGTGTGCTCGAACCCGTACCACCGCGGGTAAAGACCGGCATCCCGGAGGCGGAAGGCCGCCGACAGATCGATGATCACCGCTCCCCGACCGACGATGCGGGGCACGAGATCGAGGGAAGCCTCGTGGGGAAGCCCGAGAAACACGACGTCGACGTCGTCAACCCGGCCTTCGTCGAACTCCTCGAGGACCAGATTCGGATAGGCGGAAGCCAGGGACGGATACATCGTCGCGGCTCGGGAACCCGCAGTCGTGTCCCCCGTGGCCCACACGACCGTGCATTCGGGATGCTGCGCGAGGAGGCGCAACAACTCCACACCGGTGAATCCGGATGCGCCGACTATCCCTACACGAACCATTGCATGAACATACAAGACGATGCATGTTCATGCAACCCCCTCAGGTACGTACGGACGCTCCGAGCTTGGCCGCAGCCGCCGCGCATCGGGACAAGACGTCCGCACCGGCGCCCTCGGACAGCGTTCCGGACGGATCCTGAAGCCGAAGACGGAAGGCCAATGAGCGGTGCCCGTCCGCCACACCAGGACCCCGATAGACGTCGAACAACCGGGCGTGGACGAGAGTCTTCCCCGCGGCCTGACGCAGGGCCCGGTGCACGTCACCCGCCGGCACCGAATTCGGGACCACCAGTGCGATGTCCACGTCCGAAGAGGGCGAACGCGGAACGGATGCGGCCTGCACGGGCTTGGGCTCCTCGGCGAGAACGATCCCGAGGTCGATCTCCAGAAGGCTCACCCTCCCGGGAATCGCCCAGCAGTCCAGAACCGTCGGATCGACCTCCCCCACCGATCCGATGACCCGCGGACCCCGCGTGAGAGACGCCGAGCGTGTCGCGTGGAGACCGGCCGGCACGCGTGACTGGTCGAGCAGAGCCCCGATGCCGAGTGCATCGGAGATCATCGACCACTGAGAAACCGCCACAGAGGCGTCGGCACCGGCCACCATGACGACCAAGTGCTCGCTCTCGTCCGGAAGCGGACCCGAACCGGACGGAAACACATGCCCGATCTCGAAGAGTCGAACCTGTGCGGCCCGGTGCGAGAGATTGTGCCGGATGGCGCCGAGAAGCCCCGGGCGCAGCGACGTGCGCAACACCGATTCCTCCACCGTGAGGGGATTGGCGATGTGCAGGGCAACGGACTCGTCGAGTCCGGCGGCCGTCAGTGCCCCGGGGGCCAGGAAAGGTGTCGGCATCGCCTCGTCGAGACCCATTCCCGTGAGAATTCGACGCAACTCGCGGCGACGCCTCTGCTTTGAAGAAAGGCGACCATGGGTGGTGGAGGACGGCACGCGACGGCCTATGCGCTCGTATCCGTAGTGCCGGGCGACCTCCTCGATGAGATCGACGTCGAGGGTGCAGTCGGGCCTCCACGAGGGCACGACGACCTCCCATGAGGTGCTGTCGCCCGAGACCACGAAGCCGATGGACCGGAGGATTCCCTCGACCAGCTCGGGAGCCACCGCGACACCGAGGACCTGCTCCACCCGCGCGCCGGTCAACGCCACACGCGCAGGAACGGGGAGCATGGGGCCATCCACGAGCGCCGGGGCGCCGTGGACGACGAGATCTGGACAGGACTCGGACAGGAGAGTGGCGAAACGATCGATCGCATCCTCCCATCGAGCGGGATCGGTCCCCCGCTCGAAGCGCAACGAGGCCTCCGTGCGCAGTCCGTGCCTCTGTGCCGAGAATCTCACGGTGTCGGGATCGAACCATGCACACTCGAGGAGGACATCCGTGGTCGACTCGGAGATCTCAGAACGGGCGTCGCCCATCACCCCCGCCAGACCGACTGCCACATCGTCGGAGTCACAGACGAGAAGGTCGTCGGCAACGAGATCCCTCGACACCCCGTCGAGAGTGACGATTGATTCACCCTCTCGCGCCGCACGAACGCGGAAACCGGTGACGATCGACGCGTCATAGGCGTGGTTCGGCTGGTTGGTCTCGAGCATCACGAGGTTCGAGGCATCCACGACGTTGTTGATCGGTCGCATCCCGAGCCGCTCGAGGCGCAGCCGGATCCATGCCGGGGATTCCCCGACACGAATACCGCTCAATCGAGTCGCTGTGAAGCGCCCGCAGCGCTCATCGAGGATCTCCACCGGGGGCGTCTCGGGGGATCCCGTGCCGCGTTCGGTGCGATCCGGTGATCGCACCGGCACACCGAAATGTGCCGCCAGATCCCTGGCGACGCCCAGATGGCCCCAGCAATCGGGACGATTGCGGGTGAGATCGAGGTCGAAGACCACATCGGCCTCCACGCCGAGCACCTCGAACACGTCGACACCCGGCTCGGTTCCCACGGGCAGGATGAGCAGTCCTCCTGTGTCATCGCCCAAACCCAATTCCACGGCCGAGCACAGCATTCCCTCGCTGTCGATGCCGAGGATGCCGCGCCGGGATATCTCCCGACCGTCGGGCATCAACGTTCCGATGGTCGCCAGGGGTACCACGTCACCCGGACCCATGTTCGTCGCACCGCACCACACGTGGCGCTCGGAGCCGTCGCCGGCGTCGACCCAGCACCGCGTGACCTTGGCGGCATCGGGATGCTTCTCTGTGCGCACGATGCGAGCCGACACGACCCCGGCCACCCGACCACCCAGTGCTTCCACGCCGTCCACGGCGAGACCGAGCCGATCGAGGGCCTCCCCCAACACCACGGGGTCGTCGGGGAGATCCGCCATCTCCTTCAGTACGGAGAGAAGGACCCTCACGGGAACTGCCCCGTGAAACGCACGTCATCCGAATACATGTCGCGAAGGTCCTCGACGCCGTGCCGTTCC
>JBDLRG010000037.1:0-17582 GCA_039800125.1 Actinomycetota bacterium | reverse complement strand
GGATTGTCGGTGGCCGTGCTCCTCGACGCGACCCTCGTGCGCATGCTGCTCGTGCCCGCGACGATGGAACTGCTCGGTGCGCGCAACTGGTGGCTCCCCGCATGGCTCGACCGCATCCTGCCGCGCCTGTCCGTCGAGGGACCGGCCCACGCGAACACCCCCACGGCCCGACGCGACGACGACGACCTCGATCCCGACCTCGTCGGAGCCTGAGCCACTCGCGGCCCACGGGGTCGGTCAGGGCAGGACGGCGCGCAACTCGGCGAGGTCGTAGACGATGTCGAGCCGGTGACGCACGATGCCGGTGGCATCCGTGACGAACAGGACCGGTTCGTAGGTGAGGCCGTAGGCCTCCACGGCTGGTGACACCTTCGTCGCGGTGGAGTCGGTGTAGATGTCGGCATGGACGAAGACCGTGTCACCCCCGCCGTTCGCGCGTTCCACGAGGAAGTCGAGCGCCGGAGCACAGGTACCGGTGCTGCAGAAGGCCGGGGTGCCCACGAGGTAGGCCACGGGGCGCCCGGTGGCGAGCGCCTCGGCGAGCGTGATGTCGTGGAAGGGGCACGGGCCCCCTGAACGCGTGCACAACGGGTCGACTCCCCGACTGTCGCGCACCGTCGGGGTGTCGACGGGGGGAAGGGCACTGCCGACGACGGGAACGCTGACGAGGGACGGATCCAGCAGTTGGAAACCCGCCTGTCCATCCGGCGCGTCGTCGATGTCGAGGAGGAAGGTGCCCATGGTGTCGATCTCGACCTCGAAGAGCCAGTAGGGCTGTTCGAGACCTTCGCTGTGGAGCGCCGCCACGAGACCCGAGACGACGGTCGCACCGGTGACGGTGTCGACCACCGATGCCGTGAGTCGCCGGGGAAGACGGACCCGTCCGTCCGCGCCGAGAATGCCGCTCGAGTCGGCGAGCGAGACGGCGAGGCGCACCCGTCCGGGGACGAGCGCGTCCGAGGGGAACCGCTTGACCACTTGCAGGTCGCCGTCGAGTCCGGCGAGGGGACCGGAGGGCGAGGACCCGCACCCCGCGAGGAGAACCCCTGCCGCCGCCCCGGCCGAGAGAAAGAGGAAGCGACGACGGTCGAGGACGACGGCGCTGAGGGTGTGGTCGGTCACGAACCCATGGTAGGTGGGTCTCCTTCACGGTCATCGGGCGGGTCGCCTAGGGTGAGGGGCATGTCAGCACCCGTGGGTCCCTACACACCGGTCGTGCGTGCGGGCGACTGGATCATCGTCTCCGGTCAGTTGGGCATCAAGGACGGTGCGATCGTTCCGGGCGGCGTGGCCGAGCAGACCCGTCAGGCGGTGGCGAACCTCGCGGCGATGCTAGCCACCGAGGGTGCGACGCTCGCCGACATCGCCAAGACGACGTGCTTCCTCGTGGACATGGACACCTTCGCCGTGTTCAACGAGGCCTACGTGGCCGGCTTCGCCGGCGCGCGTCCCGCGCGCAGCACCATCGGCGTGAAGGAACTCCCCTTCGGAGGCGCCGTCGAGATCGAGGCATGGGCCCACAAGCCCGCCGCGAAGAAAGGCAACTGAGATGCCGGGTCCCCTCATCCTCGTCGCTGTCCTCCTGTTGTTCCCCGTTCTCGTGGGGCTTTCCACGGCCGTGCTCGCGGGAATTCTCGGTCACTTCCTCAACCGGGACGCAGACCTGCGCCACGAGGGCAGCGAGCTGCTCGACTCGAACTACTGACGCAGACGGACCTGGCGTGATCATCGACCGCGCGGTCTACGAGGAGGGTCATCGGTTGGACGCCGGCGCGCCGCGCACCGAGCGTGGCTTCGCCTGGGTGGGGACGGTCGAGCCGACCGACGATGAACTGTCGGTCGTGGCCCACGACTTCGGTCTCGACGACTTCGACATCGAGCGGGCCCGTCATCTGCGTCAGCGTCCCCGCATCGACGCACGCGCCGACCACACCTACATGTTCGTGCGCACCGCGTCCTACGACCCCGGAACCGAGCGTGTGGTCATGGGGGACCTCGCGGTCTTCCTCGCGGAGGGTTGGATCGTCACGGTCCGCCACGGCGAGGCACTGCCGCTGCAGTCGGTGCGGAGCGACCTCGAGGCCGACCCTGGTCGGCTCGCGGGTGGACCGACGGTGGTGCTCGTCGAGGTTCTCGGTCGGCTCGTGCAGCAGTACGTAGAGGTTGCCGAGAAGCTGCGCGAGGACGTGGAGGACATCGAGGATCTCGTGTTCGACGACGAGATACCCGCCCCCTCCACGAAGCTGTACTCGGTCAAGCGGGAGGTGGTGGAGTTCCGCCGGGCCGTTCTGCCCCTTCTCGAGCCGCTCCAGCAGGTCGCCACGGACCACGTGGCGCACGTCTCCACGGACCACCGGCAGGAGTTCGCCCACGTTCACGACAACCTGCGCCGGGTCATCGACGAGGTGGAAGTGCTCTCGGCCCTGATGGATGCGGCCCTCGGGGCCAATCTGACGCTCGTGCAGGTTCGCCAGAACGCCGACATGCGGCGGATCTCGGCGTGGGTCGGAATCGCCGCGGTGCCCACGATGGTCGCGGGTCTGTACGGGATGAACTTCGAGCACATGCCCGAATTGGGGATGCGCTACTCGTACTTCGTCGTGCTGGGTGCTTTGGCATCGGCGTCGCTGGGACTCTTCCGGCTCTTCCGCAGGTACGACTGGCTGTAGCGACCGGTCGGCGCCCCGACCGTTAACCTCGCGGGGTGAATCTGTACGGAGAAGTGGTCGTGACGATGCTCGTCATCCTCGACCCGCCCGGGAACGTTCCGATCTTCCTCTCCGTCACCCAGTTGCTCGACACCAAGGAGCGCCACAAGGCCGCGTGGTTGGCCTCGGCGACCGCGTTCCTCGTCATCTCGATGTTCGCCATCGGCGGTCGGACGGTGCTCGAGTACCTCAACATCTCGGTGCCCGCACTCCAGGGTGCGGGCGGGTTGATGCTGCTGCTCGTCGCGCTCCAGTTGCTCTACGGCAAGGGCGCCGCCGAGGACGCCTACGCGGTGGCCAGCCCCGAGGAGCGCACGTCGGTGGCCATGGTGCCCCTCGGCACCCCGTTGCTCGCCGGCCCGGGCGCCATCGTGGCCACGATCGTCTTCTTCGGCCAGACCGAGACCGTGGGCCAGTGGTTCCAGGTGCTCGCCGGCATCTTCACCGCCCTCGCCGGCACCTTCCTCGCGCTGCGATTCAGCGGCCTGCTGCAGCGACTCGTGCGCCGCGAGGGCGTGGTCCTCCTCGCGAGGGTGGCCGGCATGATCCTGGCCGCCATCGCCGTGCAGATGATCGCCGACTCGGTCACCGCCTTCGTCGACGCTGCCTGACGCTCCTCAGCGGCAGACCTCGAGTTCGTACATGGGCACGGTGTCGCGTCGCAGCCAGAGGTTGGCCCCGACCTGGATGAACCAGGGTGAGAGCCGCCGCCGGTACCAGTCCGCCGAGCGACGGTGGACCTCCATGTCGGTGGCTCGTTCGTCGACGACCTCGGCGAAATCGCGGATGGTGGGCACCTCGATGTAGGCCAGCAGCCGCGACGCGGCGGCGATGTTGCCGATGGCCGCGGTCGCGCCGGCGTTGTCCGGATACTGCAGCACGCTGTGGCACACCACGAGGTCCCAGGTGCGCGGGGGCGTCCACACGGTGATGTCGGCGGGTTCGTGGCCCCACGTGCGGCATGCGTGCTCGCTCACGTCGAGGCTGTGCACCTCCACCTCGGGGTGGTTCGTCCGGTACCAGTCGCGCCACATGCCCGGCCCCGCGCCCACGTCGAGGAAGCTCGTGATGCCGATCCCCCACCACGCCGCGAAGTGGTGCACGGCGGTGGCGAGGTGGGCGATGGCTTCGGGATCGTGTGCTCCGCCCTCTCCGTAGAAGCGGCGGTAGTAGCGGTCGTCGAATCGCGTCGCATCGGCCATGACCCGAGTCTTGCTCCTCGGGTGCCGTGGCGTGCGTTCCCGATGGGGAGCCGTCGTCGGGGCATGGATACGATGCGGACGCACGCACGAGCAACGGGGGTGGCACCGTGACAGGGACCGCAACGAGGGAAGCACCGGCCATCGCGCGGACCGAGCACGTGGACGTGCTCATCGTCGGTGCGGGAATCTCGGGAATCGGATCGGCTTACCACCTCGCGACGCAGATGCCGGAGAAGTCCTTCGTCGTGCTCGAGGCCTACGAGACCTTCGGCGGCACGTGGCACATGCACCGCTACCCGGGCGTCCGCTCCGACAGCGATCTCTACACCTTCGGGTACCGGTTCAAGCCCTGGACCGGGGCACCCATCGCCACCGCCGAGGAGATCAAGAGCTACATGGCCGAGGTGATCGAGGACAACGACCTCGGCCGTCACATCCGTTACCGGCACCGCGTCGTCTCGGCGTCGTGGTCCTCGGACCCCGCGCTCTGGACGGTGGTCGTGGACGACGAGGCGGCGGGCGAACGCGTCGTCTTCACCACGTCGTTCCTGTGGATGTGCCAGGGCTATTACAAGCACCGGGAGCCGTACACGCCGGAATGGCCGGCCATGTCGTCCTTCCGCGGCCCGATCGTGCATCCTCAGCAGTGGCCCGAAGACCTCGACTGGACGGACAAGAAGGTGCTCGTCATCGGGTCCGGCGCGACGGCGGCGACCATCGTGCCGCGACTGGCCGAGAAGGCGGCCCACGTCACCGTCCTGCAGCGCTCACCCACCTACTTCTGGACGGGTCGCAATGCCAACGAACTGGCCGACACCTTGCGCCAGCTCGAGGTGGACGAGGAGTGGATCCACGAGATCGTCCGGCGCAAGGTGCTGTTCGACCAGCACGAGGTGACGAAGATGTCGTTCGAACACCCCGAGATGCTCAAGCAGGCCCTCATCGACAACGTGCGGACGTTCCTCGGCGACGACTACGACGTGGAGACGCACTTCACGCCCAGTTACCGGCCTTGGCAACAGCGTCTCGCGTACATCCCCGATGGCGACCTCTTCCTGGGGATCGCATCGGGCAAGGCTTCCATGGTCACCGACGTCATCGAGACCTTCACCCCGACCGGCGTCGTGACGAAGAACGGCACGGTGATCGACGCCGACATCGTCGTGACCGCCACGGGGTTCAATCTCAGCGTGCTCGGCGACATCCCGTTCGAGGTGGACGGATCCCCCGTCACCTGGTCGGACACGGTGACGTACCGGGGGATGATGTTCACCGGCGTGCCGAATCTGGCGTGGATCTTCGGCTATTTCCGGGCCAGTTGGACGCTGCGGGTCGACCTCATGGGCGACTTCATCTGCCGGATGCTGCGCCACATGGAGTCGAAGGGGGTCAGTCGGGTGACGCCACGTCTCCGTCCCGAGGACGCCGACATGCCCGTCGGGATGTGGATGGACGAGGACAACTTCAACCCCAACTACATCAAACGCAGCCAGCACCTGATGCCGCGCGCGGGCAACAAGTCCGAGTGGATGCACAACCAGGATTACTGGTTCGAGAAGGAGGAACTGCCGCGCACGGACCTCGAGGACGGATGTCTCGTCTTCGAATGACGCGCGTCAGTCGATGGGCCAGGTTTCGGCGGCCGCGAGCAGGTCGTCCCTGAAACCCGGGTGGGCGATCGACGCCATCGCCCGGGCCCTCTCGCGGATGCTGCGGCCCTTCAGTTCGGCGATGCCGTGTTCCGTGACGATCGCGTCGACCTGGTGGCGAGGTGTCGTGACGACGGTCCCCGCCGGAAGCACGGGAAGGATACGACTCGTGAGCGTCCCCCCGACGGCCGACGTCGAGGGAAGGCACACGAGGCTGCGACCGTCGGCGGTGAGTCCGGGTCCCGACACGAAGTCCTCGTGTCCGCCGATGCCACTGAACTGGCGTCCGCCGATCGTGTCGGCCACGACCTGACCGGCGAGATCGACGGCGAGTGCGCCATTGACCGTGACGAGGTTTCGGTTGCGGGCGATGCGCTCGGGCGAGTTCACCATGTGCACGGGGAGGAACCGCACCTCGGTGTTCTCGTGCAGCCATTCGTACAACTCGGGGATGCCGGCGGCGAATGTGGTCGGCGAGAAGCCGTCGAAGTCCCCGCCCTTGCGGTTCGTCACCTTGCCCGCCTGGTGAAGCCGCATCAGACCCGTGGTGAACATCTCGGAATGGATCCCGAGGTCCTCGTAGTCGCCGGAGGCGAGTGCGAGCGCGATGAGGTTCGGGATGCCTCCGATGCCGGTCTGCACCGTGCATCCCGAACGGAAGAAGCCCATGGCCAGCTCGGCGATACGCCTCTCGGCGTCGGTCGGCTCCGCATCGGGGAGGTGGAGCGGGGAGGAGTCGGTCCGGATGAGCACGTCGATGTCGTCGACGTGGATGCGGTGCATGTGGTCGGGCTCCAGCCCGAAGGTGCGCGGGAACTTCTCGCTCACCTCCACGAGGAGGATGCGGTCCGGATCCGCGGCGGCGCGGCCGATCTCGTCGACCGTGGCGCCGGCATGCAGGGACAGGCTCACCCAACCGTCCACCGGGGGAGCGCCGGCGGTGGCGACCATGCGCGGATGCAGACCCTCGAGGATCGGTGCGAATCGGCGGAAATCGGCGGGCACGAACTCGATGCGAGCACCAGCGTCACGAAGGAAGCGCTCGCCCGGCCCGTAGAAGCCGCTGCGATAACTCACGCCGGGCTTGAGCATCACCTCGTAGAGATCGGGGAGCAGGGCTCCGAACACCACGAGGTCCTCGAAGTCGTCGCGCACCTTGAGGGCATGGAGGAAGCCGCCGGGGACTCCGGTCCCGAGGGGGACGGCGAGGGAATCACGGGGCCGAAGGAGGCCGACCGCGGTGTCCATGTCGACGACGGCCATGTGACCAGCGTACGGGTGGGATGACGCCCGCCCTCTGGCAGGCTCGTCACCGTGGAACGCGACCTCGTCATCATCGGCGGCGGTCCCGCGGGTGCGGCCGCCGCGATCGTCGCCGCGCGGGCCGGGGCCCGGGTGACCGTGTTCGAGAAGGCGGAGCACGGGCGAGACAAGGTGTGTGGCGACGGTCTGACGCCGCGGGCCATCGCCGCGCTCGACCATCTCGGCATCGACCATTCGCCGGCACATCGCATCGACGGTCTGAGGATGATCGCCGGCAAGAAGAGCCGCGAACTGGCGTGGCCCTCCACCGACAGGTTCCCCGCCCACGGTGCGGTATGGCCGCGACATCGGTTCGACGCGATGCTCCTCGACGAGGCCGAGCGCGCCGGCGCCGAGGTGCGTTTCGGCGCCGAGGCCCTTCCCATCACGGAGGACGGCAGGGCCGTCGGGGTCGAAGTGGCGGGGACGCGCATCCGCGCACCCTTCACCGTCCTGGCGGCCGGTGCCCAGGGAGCGGCCGCCAAGGTTCTCGGCGCGGAGCGTGACCCGTCGGAGACGTTCGGTCTGGCCATCCGCGCGTACGCCGAGTCGCCCCGCCACGCCGAGCGCCATCTCGAGGCGTGTCTCAGTCTGCGCGACGAGCACGGCACCGCGGTGCCGGGGTACGGCTGGATGTTCCCCGCCGGTGACGGCACCGTCAACGTCGGGGTCGGTGCGCTGAGCACCATGAAGGGCTTCAAGAAACTGAACCTCAACAGGCTCCTCGAGCAGTACGCGTCCCTCGTGCGCGGTCCGTGGTCGCTCGGAGGGTGGGTCGACAGGCCGCGTGCCTGGCGACTGCCGATGAGCGTGGTGCGTCGCCACGGTCCCGGTTGGGTTGCCGTGGGCGACGCCGCCGGCTTCGTCAACCCGATGAACGGGGAGGGCATCGACTACGGCCTCGAGTCCGGGATGCTGGCGGCCGAGATGTTCCTCGCCGATCCGGTCACGGCACCGGACCGCTACGACTCCGAGGTGGGTGAACGCTTCGATGCGTTCCTGCGGACGGGCCGTCGTTTCAGTTTCCTCATCGGGCACCCTCTCCTGTTGCGACCCGGTCTGCGCATCGCGGTGGGAACCCAGGCGGCTGCCGACGTCACCCTCGCGGTGATGGGCAACCTGGTGGATTCGTCCACCCCGGGTGCCGCGGGTCGCGTTCTGCGCATCGCCGACCGGGCCCTGCGCATCGCCGATCCCGTGCTGCGGCGCACCCGTGCCCGGGGTTGACGTGCGCCGATAGGTTGACGCCGTGAACCACGGCAAACCCGATGTCTCCATTCCCGCAGGCGATCCCCCCGTCGCCCTCGTCGCCGATGACCTCGTCGTCGGCGATGGTGCCGAGGCCCGCGCGGGCGCCGTTGTCGAGGTGCACTACGTGGGCGTGGCCTGGAGCACGCAACGCCAGTTCGACGCGTCGTGGGACCGGTCGGAGACGTTCGAGTTCCGTCTCGGCGCCGGCCAGGTCATCCAGGGATGGGACGATGGGGTCGCGGGCATGCGCGTCGGCGGTCGTCGTCGACTCACCATTCCGCCCGACATGGGATACGGCAGCCGGGGTGCCGGCGGAGTCATCAAGGGCGGCGAGACCCTCGTCTTCATCGTCGACCTGCTCAACGTCAACTGAGGCGCCATGCCCGTGACGGACCCCGAACTCGTCTTCGACGGTGATTGCGGCATCTGCACCGTGTCGGCGGCCTGGGTGGACCGCAACTGTCCCGGCGTGACGACCGTGTCCCATCATGCGCGCGGCATGACCGCCATCGACAAGGTGACCTGGATCGACGGGGATGACCGGCGCGAGGGCGCCCGGGCGGTGGCAGCGGTGCTGCGCCGGGCCCGCCGGCGCCGGCATCGTGCAGTGGGGGCGATCATCGGCTCGGCACCGGTGAGGCCCGTGGCCGAGGTGATCTATCTGATCGTGGCACGCAACCGCTCGCGCATCTCCCGACTCGTGGGTGCGAAGGCCTGCGGCCTCCCGGTCGCGTCGGTCAGCGGGTCTCGAGATTCTGGGGGAGCATCCGACGGCGCCTCCACCGGCGGCGGAGGGGCCTGAGCGCGAGTCGCGACACCAGACCGATGCACACGGTCGAGACGAGCACGCGCGTCCAGATGTCGAGACGAGCGAACAGGGGGGCGGTGAGCAGGGCGAACACCAAGGACGCGGGATAGATCCAGGCCACGTCGGTGAAGAAGCGCCCGAGACGCCCGCGGTGGCGTTCCACCTCGCCGAGCGCATTGAAGTAGGTGTCGCTCCCCGCCGTGGAGGTGATGCGTTCGGAGAGGAAGAGGCCGTCGCCCTTCTCCAGCAGGGCGAGCCGCTCCTCGCTGCGCTCCCACCGGCGCAGATGGACGACGTCGACGAACCGGAACACCATGTGGTACGGCTCGTCGTCGTCCCCGGGGCTGAGCACGGTGGCTCCGAGACATCCGGGTGCGGCGCGCACGGCCACGAGCATGTCGGCGGTCCAGGCGGCGAACCTCTCGTGTTGGGCGGGGTCGACGCGTCGCTCGATGGTGACGGTGACCGCGCCCGGGGCGATGCGGGGAAGGTCCCCGGTGGGGAAATCTCCGGTCAATTCGGGCACGCCGCTACGGTAGCCGCGGGGTACGAGACGTCGTCCGCGCTCCGCACGCACCATGAGGGCCCTCGTCGTCTACTGCCATCCCCGCGAGGGGAGCTTCTGTTCCGCGTTGAGGGACGCCGCCGTCGCGGGGCTCCGTGAAGCGGGACACGACATCGACGTCATCGATCTCGCCGCCGAGGCGTTCGATCCCGTCATGCCCGAGCACGAATGGCGCGAGTACCGCGACATGACGGGCTCGGTTCCCGATGGGCTGCGCCGTCACGTGGAGCTGGTGCGGGCCGCCGAGATCCTCGTCTTCGTCTATCCCACCTGGTGGTCGGGTCTGCCCGCCCAGTTGAAGGGCTGGCTCGAGCGGGTGCTCGTGCCGGGTGTCGGTTTCGTGCTCGATGCGCGCGGGCGCGTGCGTCCCGGTCTCTCGAGGGTGCGGGCGATCCGCACCGTGGCGACGGCGGGTTCGCCGCGTCTCTACGTCGCGCTCGTCAACGACAACGGTCGTCGCGTCCTCACCCGGGCCCTGCGGCTCTCGGCACCCCGTCGCACGAGCGTGCGTTCGCACGTGCTGCACTCGATGGACACGTCGACCCCGGAGAGGCGGACGCGTTTCCTCGAGGAGGTGCGACGGAGCATGGCCTCGACATGAGGGTCCTCGTCGTGTCGGCGCATCCGAGTGCGGAATCCTTCCTCGCCTCCGTGCGCGGGGACCTGTTGGCGGCGATCGTCGCGGACGGCCACGAGGTGGAGCACCGCGACCTGTGGCGCGAGGGATTCGACCCCGTGTTCACGGAATGGGAGCGCATCCACCACGTCGGCGACTCGGCGGAGAAACTGGCCCGATTCCCCGATCTGGCTCCCCACGTCGAGGCGCTGCGTCGCTGCGAGGCGCTCGTACTCGTCTACCCGACGTGGTGGTCGGGACAACCGGCGATCCTCAAGGGCTGGTTCGACCGCGTCCTCATGAACGGTGTCGCGTGGGACCTCCCCGACGGAGCGAACCGTCTCCGACCACTGCTCGGCAACGTGCGTCGTCTCGCGGTGGTCACCACCCACGGTTCGGGCAAGTTCGTCAACGCCCTCGAGGGTGAGGGGGGCAAGCGCACCGTGTTCCGCTCGGTGCGTCTCATGTTCCCGCTGAGGTGCCGGTCACGGTGGATCGCCATGTACGGACTCGACACGGCGGACGCCGCGGCGAGGGACCGCTTCAGGCGGCGGGCCGTCTCCCGGCTCCGTCGGCATCTCCGCTAGGGGCCGCGCCGAGCGCGACCACCGCCGCGCACAACGCGAGCACCCGCAACGCGACGGCCGCCGTCGCGCCGTGGCGGGGATGCTCGATCCCCGAGGCGAGGATGCCGGCGGCGTGCACGGCGACGGTGACGCCGCCCATGGCGGCGATGGCCCGCGCCACGCGGCGGGTGGCCGGGCGGGCATGGGCGGCGGCGATGCCCGCGACGAGCACGAGACCCCAGATCCACCACCCGCGGAACAGGATCCGGGGCACGACGGATCGATGTTCGAGGGGAAGGAAGTCGTCGTTGGGGGGATCGGTCACCGCCGGCGTGAGCGAGGACACGCGCTCCCAGGTGTCGCCCGGATGCGTCACCACCCAGCGCGCGTAGGTCGACCACCCGTCGTCGCGCACCCATTCGGCCAGTTCGGCGCCGCCCACGCGCATCAGCGACGGCGGAGCCTGGTCGGGGGGCAGGTCGACGATGCGGGCGACTTCGCCGGGCAACTGTCCCGAGAAGTCGTAGCCGATGGCCTCGCGCATGCCCGGCACATCGGGCATCCCGCGCGCGACGAACCACTCCCAGCGCACGTCGTTCGTCACGACCCGCTCCATGAGAACCGTGTACATGTTGAGGGTGCTCATGGGTCGGTTCCCCGACTGCAGGGTGAGACCCCAGGCTCCGATGAGGACGAGGACCGCGGTCGTGGCGATACCGCGCGCCCCGCGCGAGACCGCGAGCGTCCACCCGGCCCCGACGATGCAGGCCCCGACGACGAGGAGATGGGTGGGTCGCACGAAGGCGCATCCGATCAACGCCGTGACCCAGACCGCGCGGGAGACGAACGACGGTCGCCGCGCCAGGGACACCGTGGCAGCCACCGCGGCGACGGTGAGCGAGATGCCGAGGGACTCGGACAGGATCGCCAGGTCCCACCGCGACACCTGGGGAACGGCACCGAGCAGGAGCACCGCCACGATGACGGCGCGGGGGAATCTGCTCCCGCGCGCGAGCACCATCGCCAGCCAGGTCCACGCGGCCGTGCCCGCGAGCACCTGCAGGGCGATGCGCGATCCGTCGGTGTCCGCGATGCGATAGGCGAGGGGCACGGGCCAGAAGCGCAGGGTGTCCCCGAAGAAGGACAGGCTTTCGAAACCGCTCGAGTCGGGGAAGCGGCCGGCGGGGCGACCCCACACGCCGATGACCCTGATGCACAGGTGGAGCGCGACCGCCGCGTGGGGGAAACGCGGCCCGGTCACCGACGC
This sequence comes from Actinomycetota bacterium, assembly GCA_039800125.1. Taxonomy (GTDB): domain Bacteria; phylum Actinomycetota; class Acidimicrobiia; order Acidimicrobiales; family Ilumatobacteraceae; genus UBA2093. The sequence continues at coordinate 5,648 of JBDLRG010000037.1, read as the reverse complement.
GAGGAGACGTCGCATGCGGACACGGTAGTGGGCGCCACGGGAGGCCCCTGTCGGCCCACTGGTACCGTCGCGCCATGAAGACGATCCAGACCGACGCCCTCGGCTCGCTCGATGGACTCCGCGTCGTCGACGTCGACGCTCCCGCCACGGGCGACGATGCGGTGCGCATCCGCGTGTCGGCGGCGGGACTCAACTACGTGGATGCCCTCATGGTCGAGGGTCGCTACCAGATCAAGCCATCCGTGCCCTACCGACCCGGATCGGAGGTGACCGGCACCGTCGTCGAGGCCGGTGCGACGGCCGGGGATTGGACACCCGGAGAGCGCGTCTTCGCCATGCCCGGCATGGGGGGATTCTCCGAGGAGGTCGTCGTGCACCGCTCCCGCGTCGTGCGCATCCCGTCATCGATGTCCGACGGACAGGCGGCCACCTTCATGCAGAGCTACATGACCGCGTGGTTCGCCTTCACCCGTCGCGTCACCCTCGAGGCGGGGATGACGATGCTCGTCACCGGTGCCGGCGGCGGAGTGGGCCTCGCCGCCGTCGACACGGCGAGATCGCGGGGTGTGCGGGTCATCGCCGCGGCATCGAGCGAGGAGAAGCGGTCACTCGCGCTCGCGGCCGGTGCAGAGGCGGTCATCGACACCGGTGGCGAGGACGTCAAGGCCCGTGCCCGGGAGTTCGGCGGCGGTGGCGTCGACGTGGTGTACGACCCGGTGGGAGGTGCGCTCGCGGAGTCGTGTCTCCGCGCACTGGCCCCGATGGGCCGGTACATGGTCGTGGGTTTCGTCGCCGGCATCCCGTCGTTGCCGGCGAACCACATCCTCCTCACCAATCGCAGCGTCGTCGGGGTGGACTGGGGCGCGTGGATGATGACGAATCCACGGGAGAACGCGGCCATGCTCACGGAGGTGGTGGCGGCGATCGGTCGGGGGGAACTCCATCCTGTCGAGCCGGTGACCTATCCCATGTCGCGCGCCGCCGACGCGATGCGCGACATGCAGGGTCGTGCCGTCGCCGGCAAGGTCGCACTGCAGCCCGATTTCGACTGAGTCGCCCCTCTCAGCCGGGGCCGAAGGGTGTGTAGCCCGGGGCCACGAGCGGCCACGGCCGGATGCGTTCGAGGTGCGCAGCCAGACCGAATCCGAATCCGTCGCGGAAACGCGGCGCGACCACCTGCAGACCGCAGGGGACGCCGTGGTCGTCGAGACCCATCGGCACGCTGAAGGCGGGATGTCCGGTGAAGTTGAGGTCTGCGGTGTTCATCGTGCCCATGGGGTCGCGTGTTCCCCCGGCCTCGACGGGCAGTGGGCCCTCGGCCGGCCACGAGCGTGCGTTCATGACGGGGACGACGAGGACGGAATCGTCGCCGAGGAGATCGTCGAAGCGAGCGGACACCTCGTGGCGCAGCCGTTGGGCGGCGATGTAATCGTCGAGCGTGACGCGCCCGGCCCAGTCGATCTGCATGCGCACGTAGTCGGTCATCTCGTCGCGACGGTCCATGAAGGCGCGCAGGCTCTGGGCCAGTTCGGCGGTCGAGATGGTGAACCACGCCCACATCACTGCGGTGTCCACCGGGGGTTCGATGCGCTCGACCCTCACGCCGCTCGCCGCCAACGCATCGAGGGTGGCCTCGAAGGCCGCTTCGATGTCGGGGTCGACCCCGCTGCGGAAGGTGCGACACGCCAGGACGCGGGACGGCATGGTTGCGGCGAGATCGACACCGGCCCGGGGCAGAGCGAGATGGTCACCGCGCGCCGGTCCGAGCGTGATGGAGGCCTCGAGAGCCACGTCGGCGACGGTCGTCCCCGTCGCGCCCTGGGTGGAAAAGCCGATCCAGCGGGGCAACACGTTGCGCCCGATCGCTCCCATCGTGGGCTTGTATCCGAACAGGCCCGACATCGAGGCCGGACCACGCACGCTGCCACCGCCGTCGGAGGTGGTCGCGAGCGGTGCGAGACCCGCGGCGAGGGCCGCCGTGGAACCCCCGCTCGACCCGCCGGGCGAGCGCTCGGGGTTCCACGGGTTGCGTGTCGTGCCGTGCAGGAGATTGGAGGTGTAGGCGGTGGCGCCGAATTCGGGACTGTTCGTGCGTCCGAGGACGATGGCCCCAGCTTCTCGCAGACGGGCGACCACGACGTCGTCGACCGCGTCGGGCGGCGCGTCGGCGAAGAGTCGCGAGCCCGCCGTGGTGCGACGCCCGGCGACGCGGGCCATGTCCTTCACGAGGACCGGAAGACCCGCGAGCGGTCCCGTGCGCCGGTGGCGCCGGGCCTCGGCGAGGGCGTCGTCCGGCCACAGGTCGATGACCGCGTTGAGGTGTCGGGCCGCCTCGATGCGTCGGACGCTCTCGGCGACGAGGTCAGCGGGATCGACCGATCCCGCACGGACGGCGGAGGCGAGACCCGAGAGCATCGTTGGACCGTAACAAAGGACGAACTTGTCCTCGCACCCGTGGGCGAGGGAGACTGAGCACATGACTTCACTGCTCGTCGCCCCCCGCACCCTCGCCGATCTCGTGCCCCTGCGTCGTCATCGCACCGTGGCACTCGTGACGGGAACCGCGCTCCTCACCGCCGCCGCCGCACAGATCCACATCCCTCTCGGGTTCACGCCGGTGCCCGTGACGGCCCAGACCCTCGTGGTCCTGCTCGCCGCGGCCGCTCTCGGTGCGCGACTCGCGGTCGCCGGCCAGGCCCTGTACTGGATGCTCGGTGCCATCGGTCTCCCCTTCTATGCCGGTGCCGAGCGCGGATGGGACGCCGCCACGGGCAGCACGTTCGGATACTTCGTCGGTTTCGTCGTCGCTTCCGCCGTCGTGGGTCGCCTCGCCGAGCGCGGGCAGGACCGCTCGTTCTCCACCTCCGTGCCGGCGATGCTCACGGGCAGCGCCCTCATCTACGCGTGCGGAGTGAGCTGGCTGGCGGTGCATCTCGACGTCCCCTTCTACGCCGGCGACGGTCGTGATGCCTTCACCTACGGTCTCGCGCCGTTCATCGCGGGGGATCTGGCCAAGATGATCGCGGCCGCCGCCCTGACGCCCGTGCTGTGGCGCGTGGCATCGCGCTCCGACCTCGACTGACCGCCCCGCTCGGGGGCGTCGGGCGACCTACGCTTTCGGGGTCGTCATGTCGATCCCCACCCGTCCCCGTTTCCGGGCCTTCGTCGGCGCCGCGCTCGTGCTGATCGTCCTCTCGGGGGCCGATCGGGCGTCCGCCCACAACACTCTCGAGTCGAGTGTCCCCTCCGACGGCGCCTCTCTCGTGGCGCCGGCCGGGGAGTGGCTCCTCGATTTCGCGTCCGATGTGCCGCTCACCTCGGCATCGGCCGAAGTGGTGGGTTCCGACGGCGTGCGGCGCAGTCTCGCGGCCCCCGTCCACGGCATCGACACGTCCGTGGTGCGCTTCACCCTCCCCGACGATCTCGTGGGCAGCGTCACGGCGCGCTGGCGACTCGTCAGCAGTGACGGTCACGTCATCTCGGGTCGGGTGGGTTTCACGATCACCGCCGCATCGGCGACCTCGGCCGCGTCGTCCGTGACGACCCCACCGGGGGACACCACGGTCGCTCCCCCCGTCGACTCCACCCTCGCTCCGTCGGTGACGGGAGCAGCCGAACCGGCATCGCCACTGCCCGAGCCGGGTCGTTGGTTCGTGCGGTTCGGGGCGTTGCTCGCCACGCTCGCACTCGGCGGCCTTCTCTTCGCCGAGCAGTCGCTGGCGCCGGGAATCCTCGCCACGGCGCGGGCACGCACCGCGGTCCTCGGGGCTGCGGCTGCGGGTGCGGGTGCCGCCGGCGTTCAACTCCTCGTGTTCCTCGGGGACGTGAACGGCACCTCGTTGCTCGGCGGGTTGGGGCATCTCGGTGATGCCTTCAGTCTCGTGCCCGGTTCGATGATGCTGCTGAGGGCGGTCATCGGGATCGTCATGGTGCGGGTCCTGCTCGACGCCGCGCGCGGACGGGACACGCCGTTCCCTCTGCTGCCGATGTTCGCTCTCTTCGGCATGCATCTCGTGACCCTGGCCTGGACCGGTCACTCCCGTTCGCAGGCCCTGCCCCTCGTGGGTATCCCCGTCGACGTGGTCCACACCGCGGCCGCCGCTGTGTGGCTGGGGGGACTCGCCGTGGTGGCGTTGCTCGTTGTGCCCGTGGCCGATCCCGCAGCGTCGTGGACGGTGTACCGGCGTTTCGGGGTGACGGCGCGCATCGCCGTACCCGTCATCGTCGTCACGGGTGTGGTTCAGTCGCTGCGTCTCCATGGCGGCATCGGGACGCTCTTCACCACCGGGCACGGACGCCTGCTGCTGCTCAAGATCGCGGTCGTCGCGGCCATGCTCAAGGTGGCCGACATCAACCGTCGGCGTCTCCTGCGACCCGACCCCGGCGACCCCCGTGCGGCGGTGCGTCGACGCGATCTCCTCGTGCGCGCGAGTCTCACCGAGGCCGTCACCGGCGGACTCGTGGTCGCGGTCACCGCCGCCCTGGTGGCGGCGAACCCCGGCTGAGCCGACGGAGCCCGGGGGACCCGGGTGGCTAGCGTCGGGGATGCGTTCCTTCGGAGGTTCACCGTGTCCCGATTCATCCGCTCCACAGCCCTCGTCGTTGCAGGGATCCTCATCGCCGGCTGTGGCGGAGGCGATTCATCGGGTGGGGACCCGGAGTCCTTCAACGCCTCCGACGTCATGTTCGCCCAGATGATGATCCCGCACCACGAGCAGGCCATCGAGATGTCGGACATCGCCCTCGATCCCACGACAGGGGCCGGCGATGCGGTGCGGGAACTCGCCACTGCCATCAAGGCCGCTCAAGAACCCGAGATCACCGAGATGACGGGCCTTCTCGGCGGATGGGGGATGGCCACCGAGATGGATCCTTCCATGGACCACTCCGACATGATGTCGGGGATGCTCACGCTCGATGAACTCGACGAACTGGCCGACCTTCGTGGTGAGGCGTTCGACCGGGCGTGGCTCGAGGCGATGATCCGTCATCACGAGGGAGCCATCGACATGGCCGAGGACGTGCTCGCCGACGGCTCGGACCCGTCGATGATGTCGCTCGCCGAGCGCATCATCGCCGCCCAGCGCACCGAGATCGACGCGATGCGGACCCTGCTCGAGGCCTAGTCGCCCCCGCTCAGGAACAGCACGGCGCGGCGGCCTCCGCAGCCGGAGTGCAGCAGTCCTCGACGGCTACGGGTGCAGAGCCCATCGTGGCGGCATCGGCGAGCACCGTGTACACCTCCCACGGTTCGCCGTCGGGCGCGGTGACCCACACCTTGTCCTGCACGGCGAAGCAGCACGTCGTTGACTCCTCGGTCTCCACCGCGAGGCCCGCGCCGGAAAGCCGACGCGTGGCGTCGGTGACGGCGTCCGTGTCCCCGACCTCGATGCCGAGGTGGTTCATGGTTCCCGGCTCGCCCCCGTTCTCGATGAGCACGAGTTTGAGCGGCGGATCCTCGACCGCGAAGTTGGCGTAACCGTCACGGCGCTTGGCCGGTCCGATGCCGAGCAGACGCGAATAGAACTCGACGGCCGCATCGAGGTCGGAGACGTTGAGGGCGAGTTGCACGCGGGACATGGCGGCACTGTACACCCGCCCTCGCGACGTCGTTCCAGAGGGGTCAGACGGGTGCGTCGCAGGGGCGG
>JBDLRG010000036.1:0-8114 GCA_039800125.1 Actinomycetota bacterium | reverse complement strand
CGGTGCGCACCCCTGACCACGCCTCCATCCAGGACGCCGACGTGGTGCTGGTGGGCACGTGGGTTCACGGTCTCTTCGTCGTCGGACAGGCCCCGTGGGCGATCGACCGGCTGCGCGCCCTCCCCTCGATGCGGGGGAAGACCGCAGTGGCCTTCTGCACCTACGCCCTCGATCCGGGACGCACCCTGCAGACGATGACGGGCGCGCTCGAATCGCTCGGGGCGCGCGTGCACGGCGGGCTCGCCATCCGGCGCAGCCGCCTTGAGGAGCACTCCGAGGAGCTCGCCGCGCGGCTCGTCGACACGCTCAGCCGCTCGGCGTGAGTCCGCGCAGGTCGATGTAGAGGGTTCGACGGTTCTCCACGATCGGGCGCACGTCGCCCGGCGGGGCGAGGTCGTCGACGGAGAGAGTTCGCCCCTCGCAGTCCGTGAACTCACGGCTGCCGCGCACGTGTTCGACGCGGCACGAAGGGTCGCGATCGGCGGGATGGCCGTAGCGAACGAGCCAGCCCGAGGCGGGATCGTCGCCGGAGTGGTCGAGCACGATGGTGCGCACCCCGTCGGTGCCCTTGAGGTCGGGGAAGAGGATGGGCCCCTCCGTTGCCACCGACTCGGCGAGGGAATCCACCCTGCCCACCTCGAAGATGCGGTTCGACAGCACGTCCTCGGGTTCGGCCCGCGAGGTCATCACGCTGGCGGCCACCCACAGGCCGAGGAAGAAGAGCACGAAGAACGCGAGTCCCCCGAGAACGGGTACGGTCGCGCGGGCCAGCGGGCTGCGCAGACGGGGTTGACGAGACGGGGACGGGGGCACGGCTCCATTGTGGCGGGTTGGTGCTTCCGTGGTGCGACGGCGTAGGGTTTTCTGATTGTGAAGCGCCATTACAGGGTCATCGTCGCCAAGCCGGGTCTCGACGGCCACGACCGCGGCGCCAAGACCATCACCCGCGCCCTGCGCGACCACGGTTTCGAGGTCATCTACACCGGTCTGCACCAGACGCCGGAGCAGATCGCCGAGACCGCCCTGCAGGAGGACGCCGACGCGGTCGGACTCTCGCTGCTGTCCGGGGCGCACCTCACCCTCTTCCCCCGAGTGATGGAGGAGCTGCGCGCCCGTGACATGGGCGACATCCTCGTCTTCGGCGGCGGGGTGATCCCCGACGCCGACGCGCGCGCGCTGCGCGAGCAGGGCGTGGGGAACATCTTCGGCCCCGGCTCCTCGCTGAAGTCGATCTGCGCGTGGCTCGAGGAATCCCTCGACCAGCGCGAACTCGTCAACTGACCACCCCCGAGAAACGGACAACGACATGGACCTCTTCGAGTACCAGGGCAAGCAGTACTTCGCCCGCTTCGGCATCCCGGTGTCCCCGGGCGGAGTGGCGGTGACCGTCGACGAGGCCGTCACCGTCGCCGAGTCGGCGGGCTATCCCGTCGTCGTCAAGGCCCAGGTGCAGGTGGGGGGACGCGGCAAGGCGGGTGGCATCAAGCTCGCCGCCGACGCCGGCGAGGTGCGCACACACGCGGGGAACATCCTCGGCATGGACATCAAGGGTCACGTCGTCAAGCGGGTCTGGGTGGAGAACGCCTCCGACATCAAGGAGGAGTACTACGCGTCGTTCACCCTCGACCGTGCCGCCAAGAAGCACCTCCTCATGCTCTCGCGCGAGGGCGGCGTGGAAATCGAGGAAGTGGCGGCGAAGAACCCCGCGGCCATCCTCATGTTGCACGTCGACCCCGTGGACGGTCTCACGCCGGCCGCGGCGGCGAAGGCCGCCGTCGACGCGAACATCCCCGAGGAGGCCCGTGCCGGTGTGGCCGACATCCTCGTGAAGCTCTACCGCTGCTTCGTCGAGGGCGACTGCGACCTCGCCGAGATCAACCCCCTCATCCTCAAGCCCAGCGGCGAGGTGCACGCGCTGGATGCCAAGGTGAGCCTCGATGCCAACGCCGAATTCCGCCACCCCGAATGGGAGGAATTCTCGGCAACGGTCGAACTGGACGCCCGCGAGCAGCTGGCCCGGGAGAAGGGTCTGCAGTACATCGGCCTCGACGGCACCGTGGGCATCATCGCCAACGGCGCGGGACTCGCCATGAGCACGCTCGACGTCGTCAATCAGGTCGGTGGCAGCGCCGCGAACTTCCTCGACATCGGAGGCGGCGCCAACGCCGACCTCATGGCCGCCGCGCTCGAGGTCATCAACTCCGACGGGAACGTGAAGAGCATCTTCGTGAACATCTTCGGCGGCATCACCCGCGGCGAGGAGGTGGCCAAGGGCATCGTCGAGGCGATGGGTCGGGTCGACCTTCGCGCCCCCATCGTGATCCGCCTCGACGGGACGAACGCCGCGGAGGGCCGCGAGATCCTCGCCGCCGCCGGCATCCCCGAGTCGAAGCTCGTCAGCAAGCCCACCATGCTCGAGGCCGCCGAGACCGCGGTCGCGATGGCGAAGTAAGGAGCCGACCGACATGGCAATTTTCGTCGATCAGAACACCAAGGTCCTCGTGCAGGGCCTCACCGGGGGCCAGGGCCGCTACCACGGTCTGCGCAACCGCGACTACGGCACGCAGGTCGTCGCCGGCGTGACGCCCGGCAAGGGCGGCACCGACGTCGAGGGCATTCCCGTCTTCGACACGGTGGCCGACGCCGTGAAGGCCACGGGGGCGACCGCGTCGTTCATCGCGGTTCCCCCGAAGGCTGCCCCGGCGGCGATCCTCGAGGCTGCGGTCGCCGGCATCGGCTTCGTCGTGTGCATCACCGAGGGCATCCCGGCCCAGGACGAGGCCCGCACCTACAACATCCTCCTGCGCGACCATCCCGGCACACGACTGCTCGGGCCCAATTGCCCCGGCATCATCAGCCCCGGGAAGTGCAACATCGGCATCACCGCCGGCGAGATCGCCGAGCCCCCGACCGCGGCGGGACCCAACGTCGGCATCGTCTCGCGGTCGGGAACCCTCACGTACCAGGCCCTGTACGAGTTGAAGCAGCGCGGTATCGGCGTGTCGACGTGCGTGGGCATCGGCGGTGATCCCGTCCCCGGCACCTCCTTCATCGACTGCCTGCGCGAGTTCCAGGCCGACCCCGAGACCCACGCGATCATCATGATCGGCGAGATCGGCGGCTCCGCCGAGGAGGAAGCGGCCGAGTTCATCCGGGCGAGCGTCACCAAGCCGATGTCGGCCTACATCGCCGGCGTCACGGCACCCGCAGGCAAGAAGATGGGCCACGCCGGTGCCATCGTCTCGGGTGGCAAGGGAACGGCCAAGGGAAAGATGGACGCGTTGCGTGCCGCCGGAGTGAAGGTGGGACAGAATCCCACCGAGGCCGGATCGCTCATGGCCGACATCGTCGCCGGGCTGCGCTGAGTGCCCCGGGCGCTTCTCTCCGTCCACGACAAGAGCGGCGTCGCCGAACTCGCCGCCCGACTGGTGGAGCACGGGTGGTCGATCGTCGCGAGCGGAGGGACGGCCGGACATCTGCGTGACGCGGGCATCGAGGTGACGGACACCGCCGACATCACCGGTTTCCCGCCCATCCTCGGGCACAGGGTGGTCACGCTGCACCCCGCGGTGCACGGCGGGATCCTCGCCGACACCTCCGAGGACTCCCACGTCTCCGACATGGCGGCGCACGGCATCGAGACCTTCGATCTCGTCGTCGTCAATCTCTATCCCTTCGGGACCTCACCCGGAACGGAGATGATCGACATCGGCGGCCCGGCGCTCGTGCGCGCCGCCGCCAAGAACCACGCGCGGGTGACCGTGGTCGTGGACCCCCGGGACTACGACGAACTGGTCGAGATGGTCGCGGGAGGGGGACCCGGGCCCGGTGAGCGACGTCGTCTCGCGCGCAAGGCCTTCGGCGTGACGAGCGCCTACGACGCGGCGATCGCCGCATGGCTCGACGAGGAGACCGCCGAGCCGGGCCGAGGTGCGGTGCCGCCCTTCCTCACACTGGTCGCCGAGCGCGCCGAGGTGCTCCGCTACGGCGAGAACCCCCACCAGGTCGGCGCGCGATACCGGCTGCCCGGTGTCGAGAGTTGGTGGGACTCGGCGGTGCAGTGGCAAGGGCGGGACCTCTCGTACCTCAACGTGCTGGATGCCGAGGCGGCATGGCGTCTCGTCAACCGCTTCGACGGACCGGCCGCGGTCGTGGTCAAGCACGCCAATCCGTGCGGGGCGGCGGTGGCGGCGACGATCGGCGAGGCCTACGACCTCGCCCACGGTGCCGACCCCGTGAGCGCGTTCGGCGGGATCGTGGCCGTCAACGGCGAGGTCGACGAGACCACCGCGCGGGCCATCGCGGGGGTGTTCACCGAGGTCGTGGTCGCGCCGTCCTTCAGTGCCGCCGCGCTCGAGGTGCTGGCCGAGCGGGAGTCCCTGCGTCTCCTCGAGGCCCGCTCACCGTTCGGTGCAATGGGAATCGACGTGCGCAGCATCGACGGAGGCCTGCTCGTGCAGTCGGTCGACGAACAGGACGATCCCCTCGACGGCTTCACCGTGGCGACCGCGCGCACACCCGACGATGCCGAGTGGACGTCGCTCCTCTTCGCGTGGCAGACCGTGGCGGCAACGTGGAGCAACGCCATCAGCATCGTGGCCGATCGCGTGCTCGTGGGCAACTGCGGCGGTCAGCCGAACCGGGTCGATGCCGCCCGCATCGCGGTGCAGCGGTCCGGGGAGAGGGCGAGGGGAGCCGTCGCGGCCAGCGATGCCTTCCTGCCGTTCGCCGACACGGTACGGGTGCTCGCCGACGCCGGGGTCACCGCCCTCATCCAGCCGGGCGGCAGCGTGCGCGATGCGGAATCCGTCGCCGCCGCCGATGAGGCGGGGATGGCCATGGTCTTCACGGGTACCAGGCACTTCCGCCACTGAACGCGCACGGTCGGCCCCGGGTGGGCACCGTAGGATGAACGACCATGGCACGCATCGGGGACCTGCTCCGGGAGGGCAGGACCTTCTCCTTCGAGTTTTCCCCGCCCCGGTCCGCCGCCGCGACGCTCTCGCTCGGTCGCACCATCGCCGAACTGGAGCCCCTGGCGCCCTCGTTCGTCTCGGTCACCTACGGGGCGGGGGGGAGCACCCGGGACTTCACCCGGGACACGGTGCTGTGGGTGCGTCGCGAGACGGGCATCCCGCCCATGGCCCATCTCACCTGCGTCGGTCACACCCGGGCCGAGATCGAATCTCTCATCGCCTCCTACGTCGAGGCCGGGGTGGAGAACGTCCTGGCCCTCGCTGGCGATCCCCCGTCGGACGGTGGTCCGCCGCCGGCGAGCGACTACGTGCGGGCGTCGGACCTCGTGTCGCACCTGCGCGAGATCGCCGACCTCTCCATCGGCGTCGCGGCCCATCCCGAGGGTCATCCCCGCTCGCCCGATCTGGCCACCGACCGTCGCCACCTCGCCGCCAAACTGGCCGATGCCGACTTCGCCGTCACCCAGTTCTTCTTCGAGGCCTCCCAATGGACGTCGCTCGTGGAGGACCTCGCGGCACTCGGTGTCGACAAGCCCGTCATCCCCGGGATCATGCCCGTGACGAACATCGGCCAGGTTCGCCGCATGGCCGAGCTGTCCGGGGCCGAGTTCCCCGCGTGGTTGGCCGCGCGTCTCGATGCGGCGGCGGGGCCCGAGGAGGTGCGCCGGATCGGGGTCGAGGTCGCCACGCAGCTCTGTGCCGACCTGCTCGCCGCGGGTGCGCCCGGGCTGCACTTCTACACGCTCAACAAGTCGACCGCGACGCGGGAGATCTACGCGCAACTGGGACTGCCGGTCGCGTGACCCGGGAGACGATGCGATGTATCCCGTGACGCCCCCGCGCGGCATTCCCGCCGTGCGTCCGGCGCACCCGGACCGCTCCGGTCCGATCGACCGCACCCGGCCGGTTCCACGACGCGACCCGATCGATCGGACCGGTCCGGTGGACCGATCGGGTCCCGTCGGTGGCCGCGGATGGGGAGGTCCGCCGGGCGGCGGAACGCCGACATGGGGGACGCGTCGCGGTCCGACCGTGCCCTACATTCCCGCGCTCGACGGTCTTCGCGCACTCGCCGTCATCGCGGTCATCGTGTACCACGCGAATCCGTCGTGGCTCGGAGGGGGATTCCTGGGGGTCGAGGTGTTCTTCGTCATCTCCGGTTACCTCATCACCCTGCTGCTCGTGGCCGAGCATGAACGCTCGGGAACGGTGTCGCTCGGCAACTTCTGGCGCCGTCGTGCCCGACGTCTGCTCCCCGCGCTCGCCGTCCTGATGCTCGGCATCATCCTGTGGTCGGCACTCTTCGACCCGGACCGCCTCGGCATGCTGCGCGGTGACGTCGTGTCGGGGCTCGGATACGTGGCCAACTGGTTCCAGGTGTGGACGGGCTCGTCCTACACCTCGGCGTCGGCCTTCGCGCCCCTCCGTCACCTCTGGTCGCTGGCGGTCGAGGAGCAGTTCTACGTCTTCTGGCCCGTCGTCATGTTCGCCGTCCTGCGGCGCGTGCGTCCGTCCGGCCAGCCCGTCGTGGGTCTGTGGTTCGGCGGCCTCGCCCTCGTCGTCACCGCGGTGAACGCGGTGCTCTTCGTTCCCGGTCGGGCGATCGACCCGGTCGAGACACCGAGCCAGTACATCTCGCTCTTCGGGCGGGAGGTGCTGCGCACCGACCTCATCTATCTCTCCACGCCGACGCGCATGAGCGGACTGCTGCTCGGCGCCGGGCTCGCCATGCTGTGGCGACCCTGGAAGCTGTCGCGCGGCCGCGTCGTGCAGGCCACGGGAACCCTCGATCTGGTGGGTGTGGCCGGCATCGCGATGCTGGCGTTCCTGGCCAGCTGGGTGCATATGACCCGTTTCGTCACCGACGTCGGGGCGGTCCCGGTCGACTTCCTCTACCGGGGAGGGCTCCTCGTGACGGGCCTCGCGACCCTCACCGTGATCGCGGCGGTGACGAACCCGGCGTCGCTGCTCGGGCGGTACGTGCTCGGCAACCCCGTGTTCGTGTGGATCGGGACCCGGTCCTACGGCCTGTATCTGTACCACTGGACCGTGTTCCAGGTCTTCCGGACGAACGCCGGCAATGCCCTCACGGGCCGTGAGTTCGTGGGCTGCATGCTCATCTCCGGCGGTCTCACCGAACTGTCGTACCGGTTCGTGGAGAAGCCGGTGCGCGACGGACGCGCGGCCGAGGTGCTCCGCGGCCTGCGCGCCACGGGCGGCCAGTCCCTCGCCCCGCTCATGGTGGCCGGTCTCGTCCTGCTGGTGCCGGCCTGGGCGGTGGCGCGCATGACCACCGCCGAGGTGATCCCCGACGACATCACCGCCGGTCTGGACGCCAACGAGACGACGGTGCCGAGCACGCTTCCCGGCGCGACCACGACCACCGATCCCTCGGCGAAGGTGGACGTCTTCGCCATCGGGGACTCGGTCATGCTCGGGGCGTCGCGTCGGCTCGGGGAGCAGGGAATCACGGTGGATGCCCGTCGCGACCGGCAGTTCTTCGATGCCCTGCAGAATTTCAATTACCTCAGGGCGCGCAACTCGCTCGGCAGTGCCGTCATCATCCACCTGGGGACGAACGGCCCCACGAGCGCCGAAGCAATCGAGAGGGTGCTCGAGCCACTGCGCAGCGTCCCGCGGGTGATCATCGTGAACCTCCAGGTGCCCACGACGGGCGGAAGGACCTACATCGAGGCCAACAACGCGCTCTTCGAGGCGGTTCCTCGATCGTTCCCCAACGTTCGCCTGCTCGACTGGAAGAAGGTCTCGGAGGGCAAGACGACGTGGTTCGCCTCCGACGGTTTCCATCTCACCTCGGAGGGCGCCGCGTACTACGTGGATGCGGTGCTCCGGGCCCTCGAACGTTCGCGCCCGCCCATCACTTTCACCGGCATGACGACGACCACCGGGGGATGACGGGTTTTCCGGCTCCCTCGCCGGCACGCCTACTGTGGGGGCCATGACATCCCCCGTTCGCATCGCCGTCACCGGGGCTGCCGGCCAGATCGGCTACAGCCTCCTCTTCCGCATCGCCTCCGGAGCCGTGTACGGACCCGACACCCCCGTGCACCTGCAACTGCTCGAGATCACCCCGGCGCTCGGCGCCCTCGAGGGCGTCCGCATGGAGCTCGACGACTG
>JBDLRG010000035.1:0-4134 GCA_039800125.1 Actinomycetota bacterium | reverse complement strand
AACGGCATTTTTCGGGGAAATTCGACGGCCGAGTTGTTTGGAGTGATTGCTCATGTCGGCGACCATAACAGAGCGGGTTGTGAATCAGCAACGGTTACGTGCATTGATGGTTCACGTCCGTATGAGTCATACCTGGGGCAATGACGCCGGTGCTGCGAATCAGCAACAAGCGTCTGTCCGTTGGCCCTAGAGCGAGTATTGCCGCCTGCCTCACGCAAGTTGGAAACACCCCCAAGACGATTCGGACCGCGAAGGGCCGCGAGAGCCGTTTCGACAGGACGAGCCCGTGGGCAGGTTGTACATTCACGGCCGATGCCCGCGCCGACACTCGTTCTCAACATGATTGTAAAGGATGAGGCCCCGATCATCGCTCGGTTTCTCGAATGCGTACGACCAATCATCGATGCCTGGGCGATCATGGACACCGGATCGACGGACGGAACCCCCGACATCATCGCCAACGAATTGGCCGATGTCCCCGGACGACTCGGAAGCATGGAATGGGAGGGATTCGCGAAGTCCCGGAATGCGGCAATCTCACTCGCAGAAGGACTGGGTGACTACCTCCTCTTCATGGATGCCGACGATCAGGCCGCCCTGACCGACGATTCGCAATCCATCAAGAGCCAGTTGACGGCGGATCTGCACCACGGAATGCTGCAATCCGGCGACACGTCCTACAACCGACTTCTCTTCGCCAAGAACGGTTGCAAGGCCCGGTATCGGGGGGTCATCCACGAGGTCCTCATCGCCGGCCCAGGAGATCGCGTGGGACCCACGGTCTCCGGTTTCCACGTGAAGAGAGGAGGAATCGGCACGGGCAACCGGAGCACCCTGGGAAGTGAGAAGTATCGCCATGACGCGATGCTTCTCGAGGAAGCAATCGCACGGAACGATGAGCCTGACTTCCTGGAGCGATATCAGTTCTATCTCGCCCAGTCGTACCGAGATTGCGGCGAGCGACAACGTGCGCTCGAGGCGTACCGCACGCGTGTCGACATGCCTGGCGGTTACCACCAGGAACGCTACGTGGCTGCCATGAACATCGGCAGGCTGCTCGAGGAGTTGAACCAGCCGATGAGTGAGATTCTTCTCTCGTATTTTCGGGCCCACGAACTCGATACATCACGTGCAGAGGCGCACCAACACATCGCAGCCTGCGCTCGTCGGCTCGAGCTGTGGAATCTCGCCTTCGACCACGCAGTGAAGGCCCGCGACGCGACACCCACACGCGACAAACTCTTCGTCGACACCAGTGTGCCCGAATGGAAGGCCCACTTTGAAGTGTCCGTGGCGGCCTGGCACGTGGGCAGGATGAAGGACGGATTGGAGGCATGTCGTCACGTGCTGCGCTCACCCCATCCGCCGACCGACATCAGGCAACTGACGGCTCTCCATCTCCAGCGCTACGCCAGAGCTGGTGCATCTTCATGACTCGCCGATGCTTTCCGATGCGACGCCTCATGCCTATGGATACTCACTTCGTGGTGATCCAATGCTGAGGAAAGACTCCGTGGAACTCCACCTGGTGGACGGTCTCGAATCACCACGGCTGGAACTTCAGGACAATGGTCGATTGCGTTTGACCATCGCACCGCATCACGACCTCGAGGCAGCCATCGGGGCAGTGCTCCCCGGCTTCCATGAACGGTTGGAGGAAATCCTGTGGGAGATCTTCGCCGCTGATGGCTCGGATCGTGAGTTCGAGAACACCGACAGCGGTGTCATCATCCGCTTGCCGTCCGTGGGGAAAGCTCCCACCGTTCAGCCCAACCCCAGCCGCCAGTAGCTCACTGTCGATCGGTCGTCACCTCGCGACCCCTCTGACCTGGGGGACCTGAACCTGAAGGGCCCGGAGAACGTCCAGTGGCGATGCCTTCAACCCAGTGCACAAGAGGGGAAGCACATCGACCGAGGGACGAGTCTCGAGAGTGAAGTAGCGATGGAGCGTTCCACGATTGATTCCACACGCCTGTGCAGTGTCTTCCAGGCTCTGGTAACCGAGTTCTTCCATTCGACAGCGCAACCAGCCCATGCCGTGAAGAGTTTCTCGCGCCACGACTCAAGTATAAGCCATACGGAGCATCCTGATATAAGCCATACGGAGCATCCGAATGGCGTCATGCAACGGTGCGACGGCGCCGATTTCCCGCGAACATGACGGCGGCACCCGCGCCGAGCACGAGGAGGCTCCACACGAGGACGCTTCCTGGTGAGGCACCGGTGGCGGGCAGGGTCCCGATGGTGGTCACGCCGAAGTCCCAGATCTCGTGGTTGTTGTACTGCTGGCCATTGCTGCCGGCGAACCCGAACTTGATGGTCGGTTCGGCCAGGTACTCGGCCGGCAGGTCCACCGACAGCACAGGCACGCCGTCGAGCGACACGTGCACACCGGGGGTCGGCTCGTCGGGGGCGTCGATGCGCACCCGCACGTCGATGGCCGCACCGGCGCGCGTGCCCGGCACCCACTCCTCGGCACCTTCGTCCCAGTACGAACCGGACAGGATGAAGCCGAGTGGCGCGACGTGAGTTCCTCCGAGCAGGCAGTATCCGGCTCGCTGGTGACCCGGCCCGCGCACAACGACCCAGTCCGGGGCCAAGCCCGGCTGCAGGGGTGCGTTCTCGCACCCCGAGCCGCCCACCGAGTTGGAGTAGTTCCCGAGAGCGTCGAAGCCGATGCCGAGCAGGGCGTGGGGAAGGCCGTCGCCGCTCCCCGGTGCATAGCCGAGTCGTCCACCTCCACCGCCGAGGTTGACGAGTGGCTGGGACCCTTTCGTCACGAAGAAAGAGATTCCGTCGGCGTCCGAGCCGCCCCACTGGGACATGGTGAAGGTGACGTCGAGGCCGGCCACCGTGGGCAGTTCCCGGTCGTGGAGCAGCCATCCGGTCGTGAACGGGGACGTGTCCGTGAGGCTCAGGACGCCGTCGCCCGTCGCATCGGGGTCGTCGAGATCGCACCCCGGAACGGGAAGTGACGCGGGGTCGGTGCCGGCGGTGAGACAGGCTCCGAAACCGGCCACCCACACCGACGACGACACGTCCGAACCGCGGAACGACTCGGCCTCGAGATCCGAGGCCGCCGAGGCGGGCAGGGCGACGGCGAACACGCACCCCGCTCCCGCCAGTGCGAGGAGACGCTTCACGTCAGTGACTGGTGCCGAGTCCGCCCACGGCGGACAGGCGGGCATGCGCCCGACGCAGGTCGGCCTCGACCTCCGAGGAATGCTCCTTGCGCAACTGCTCCTCGGCGCGCTCCTTGGCACTGCGAGCCCGGGTCACGTCGATGTCCTCCTCGAGTTCGGCCGAATCGGACAGGATCGTCACGTGGTCGGCCCCCACCTCGACGAAGCCGAGGTGCACGGCGAGGTTCTGGATGCGGCCGTCAGCGAGGTACACGCGGGTGTGGTTCTCGGTGAGCGCACCCAGGAAGGCCGCGTGCCCGGGCAGGAAGGCGACCTCGCCCCCGCCCAGCGTCCGCGTGATGACCTGGGTCGCCTCGCCGGAGAAGAGCACCCTCTCGGGCGACACCACCTCGACACGCATCGTGCCGACCTCGGCCATCAGGCGTTCTCCTGCAGGGTCTTGGCCTTGGCGAGCACCTGCTCGACGCTTCCCACGTTGAGGAACGCCTGCTCGGGCACCTCATCCAGTTCGCCGTTGATGAGTGCCTCGAACGACTCCACCGTCTCGGCCACGGGCACGTACTCGCCCTTGACGCCGGTGAAGACCTCGGCCACGTAGAACGGCTGGGACAGGAAGCGCTGCACCTTGCGGGCACGAGCCACGGTGAGACGGTCCTCCTCGGAGAGCTCGTCGAGGCCGAGGATCGCGATGATGTCCTGCAGTTCCTTGTAGCGCTGGAGGATCTCCTGCACGCGACGGGCCACGGCGTAGTGACGGTCACCCACGGTCTCGGGGGTGAGGATCGTCGAGGTCGAGGCCAACGGGTCCACGGCCGGATAGATGCCGAGCGAGGCGATCTGGCGCGACAGCTCCGTCGTGGCGTCGAGGAAGGTGAACGTCGTGAACGGCGCCGGATCGGTGTAGTCGTCGGCAGGCACGTACACGGCCTGCAGCGACGTGATCGAACGACCGCGGGTGGAAGTGATGCGCTCCTGCAACTGGCCCATCTCG
>JBDLRG010000034.1:0-7650 GCA_039800125.1 Actinomycetota bacterium | reverse complement strand
GCACCGCGCGACGCCGCCCCGCGAGGGCGGCGCGGAGGTCGTCGATGACCTCCTCGACCGGGAGATCGGTGGGGGTGAACCCGTCAGACAAGCGCGGGGGTGCCGCGGAAGGAACCGGGGTCCCCGGGCGCGGGGATGGTCGGCTTCGACCAGGCGCACAGTTCGGCGACGCGGGCGGCCACGGCTTTCCACTCGGCCGGGTTCCAGCCCTGGGCGGAGGCCGGCACGGTGCCGTTCTGCTGGATGAGCACGAACGCGGGCAACTCGGAGAGTCCGAGCCCCTTCACGACGGTGCGCTCGGGATCGCAGAAGACGAGGAACTCCTCGGCGAGCGGGCCGAGGTAATCCCGGGCCTCGTCGGGACCGCAGGTGACGACGAAGTTGACGCGCACGGCCGCACCGGAGAACTGGCGCATGATGCGCACGGCGGTGTCGAGGATCCAGGAACTCTCGTTCGTGTAGGGGTCGAGCACGACGCTGCAGAGGTGGAACGTGGTGAGCCACTGGCGAAGCGAGCGTCCTCCGCCGCCGAGCGGCTCGAGGACGAGATCGGGTGACGGATTCGGGAGGGAGGCGGCGGTCACGGCTCCAACGCTAGTCCCGCACCCCGGCCGGCACCCACACGCTCCCGGTCAGGAGATGTCGGCGACGGCCTCTGCGACGGCGAGGATGCGCCGCGCCGTGTCCACGTGGAGGTTCTCGATCATGCGCCCGTCCAGTTGCACGACGCCCTTGCCGAGTGCGAGCGCCTCGTCGAAGGCGGCGATGACGCGGCGGGAGTGCTCCACCTCGGCCTCGCTCGGGGTCCACGCGGCGTTGGCGGCACCGACCTGGTCGGGGTGGATGAGGGTCTTGCCGTCGAAGCCCATCTCTGCGCCCTGGCGGCACTCGTCGGCGAATCCCTCGGGGTTCTTGATGTCGTTGTACACACCGTCGAGCACGGGCTTTCCGGCCTCCCGCGCCGCGAGGAGCGCCATGTGCAGGCTCGGCACGAGAGGATGGCGTCCCGGCACCTGGCGGGCGCGCAGTTCCTTGGCGAGGTCGTTCGTGCCCATGACGAGCACCGTCACCCGCGGGTGGGCGGCGATGGCGCGACAGTCCATGACGGCCGTCGGGGTCTCGATCATCGCCCAGATGCCCATCGTGGCGGGTGCCCCGGCGGCGTCGAGGGCGCGCGACACGGCGTCCACCTCGGCGACGCTGTCGATCTTCGGGATGACGACGGCCGACACCGGCGCGGTCGCAGCGGCGGCGATGTCGGCGGATCCCCAGGGCGTGGAGAGGGAGTTGCAGCGGATGGTGAGTTCCTTCGTGCCGTACTCGCCCGACGAGGCGGCGGCCACCGCGCGGGCCCGGGCGTCGTCCTTGGCATCGGGGGAGACGGCGTCCTCGAGGTCGAAGATGATGGCGTCGGCGGCGATGCCCTTGGCCTTCTCGAGCGCGCGCTCGTTGGCGGCCGGCATGTACAGCACGGATCGGCGGGGACGGGGTGCGCTCACGGTGGTGCCTCCTCGGGTCTCGTGGTCAGAAGCCGTATGCGGCGGCGAGGCGCGGGTCGCGGGCGGCGAGTTGCCGGGCGAGTTCGACGACGACCTTGCACTGCTTCACCGAGGCGTCGTCCTCCATCTTGCCGTCGAGCATGATCGCTCCGGTGCCGTCGCCCATGGCGTCGATGACGCGCTGTGCCTGGGCGACGTCCTCCGGGCGGGGGCTGAAGACGCGCGTGGCGATCTCGATCTGCACCGGGTGCAGGCTCCACGCACCCACGCAGCCGAGCAGGTAGGCGTTGCGGAACTGGTCCTCGCACGCCGTGACGTCCTTGATGTCGCCGAAGGGGCCGTAGAAGGGGAGGATGCCGTGCGTGACGCAGGCGTCCACCATGCGCGCGAGCGTGTAGTGCCACAGGTCCTGCTGGAACACCTCGCGGGGGGCCTCGGGTGCGGCAGGGTCGGGGTCGCGACGCACGACGTAGTCGGGGTGGCCGCCGCCGACGCGGGTGGTCTTCATGCGGCGGTTCGCCGCGAGGTCGGCCGGGCCGAGCGAGAGTCCCTGCATGCGCGGCGAGGCACCGCAGATCTCCTCGACATTGGCCACGCCGCGGGCGGTCTCGAGGATGGCGTGCACGAGGATCGGGCGGCGCAGTCCGGCACGGGCCTCGAGTTGGGCGAGGAGACGGTCCACGTAGTGGATGTCCTCGGGACCCTCGACCTTCGGGACCATGATGACGTCCACCTTGTCGCCCACCTGGGTGACGATCTCGGTGACGTCGTCGAGGAACCACGGGGAGTCGAGGCTGTTCACCCGGGTCCACAACTGGGTGTCACCCATGGGCACGGTGCGCGCCACCTGGATGAAGCCGCGCCGGGCGGCCTCCTTGTCGGCCATCGGGATGGCGTCCTCGAGGTTGCCGAGAAGGATGTCGACGGTGGGGATGGTGTCGGGCAGCTTGGCCACCATCTTTTCGTTGTGGGGGGCGAAGAAGTGGATGACCCGGCTGGGCCGGAAGGGGATCTCGCGGACGGGCTCGGGGGCACCGACGGCGAGGGGCTTGAAGAAGTCCTTGGCTGAACGCACGTGCTCAGCGTAGGGCTCAGGCTGCTTCGTCGCAGAGACGGCGGGCGATCACTTTGAGGCACAGGGTCTCGTCGGCGCCCTCGAAGATGGACAGCACGCGCGCATCCACGTAGAGCCGGCTCACCGGGTACTCCTCGGCGTAGCCGTAACCGCCGTGGATCTGCAGCGCCTCGCGGGTCACCCACTCGGCGGCCTTGCACACGTAGGCCTTGACCATGCTGGCTTCCATCTGTCCCTTGCCCTGTCCCATGAGGCGGGCGACGGCGTAGGAGAACTGGCGAGAGGCCTGAGTGATGACGGCCATGCGTCCGAGCTTCACGCGGGTGAGTTCGTACTCGCTGATGGGTCGGCCGAACACGACGCGGTTCTGGGCGTAGTCGAGTGCCGCCTCATAGGCGGCCTGCATGACGCCCACGGCGCGAGCGGCGGTCTGCAGGCGTCCGTTCTCGAAGCCGGCCATCTGCAGGTAGAACCCGCGGCCGAGGCCGTCGCGTCCGCCGATGAGGTGGGTCTCGGGCACCCACCAGTTCTCGATGGCGATCTCGTAACTGTGCATGCCGCGGTAACCGATGGTGTCGATGGGACGCCCCTCCATCTTCCCGCCGCCGTCCTGGGTGAACATGAAGCCGTGGGCGTCGCCGAGGGGCTTCGGGACGATGAAGAGCGACAGTCCGCGGTGGGCCTTGGAGCGGTCGGGATCGGTGCGCGCGAGCAGCATGAGAACGTTGGCGCGCGCCCCGAAGGTGCACCATGTCTTCACGCCGTTGATGAGCCAACCGGCCTCGCCGTTCGGACCCGCTGCCTCGACCGCCGTGGTCTTGAGGCCCGCCACGTCCGAGCCGTAATCCGGTTCCGTCACCGCGACGGCCGCCATCACCTCGGCGGTGGCGAGCTTGGGGAGCCATTCGTGCTTCTGCTCCTCGGTACCGCCGGCGACGAGAGCGCGCGTGAGGATCTCGGGGCGGGTGATGAGCGAGCCCCCGATGCCGAGCGACGCGCGCGAGAGTTCCTCGGTGGCGATGACCGAGGCCATGTACTCGCCCTCGCCGCCCTCGCTGAAGCCGCCGTACTCGGCGGGCACGCTGAGACCGAAGGCACCGATGTCGGCGAGTCCGGAGATGATCTCCTCGGGCACGTCCTCGTTGTGGCGGTGCACGTGCTCGGCGCGCGGGGCGATGACCTTGGCGCCGAACGAACGGAACGTGTCCTGGATCATCTCGGACTCCTCGTCGAGGCGGCGGAGACCGGGATTCTCGGCGAGCGAGGCGAGGAAGGCGGGGTCGCGGAAACGCGCGACGAACGACTCGGCGCCGGAGAGTTGCGCGGCCTTCACGCCCCACATGGACTCGCGACCCACGAGACGCGAGGCGAAGTCCGCCACCATGTCGGCGGTGAAGGCACATGCGATGGCCGCCTCGGTGTCCCCCGTGGCACCCCACTCCATGAGGGAGGCCGCGGTCTCCACGGCCGCGGCCACGTGGGCCAGGTCGTAGGCGAGGGTCTGGTTGGCGTCGGGCCCGCCGGCGGCCACGAGGGTGCCCGTCGCGGCCGACACCATGGACCGCGCCGTGGCGATGACGTCGGCTGCGGCGGAGAGGTCGGGGGAGTGGCTCATGGGGGCAAACGCTACTGAACCGACCCGCGGTCGGTTCAGCCCGCACGATGCTCGCGGGACCGGTTCTCGTGCGACAGAGTGAAGGGGTGACGGACATCACGGCGGGTCGCGAGACCGGGGGCAACGGGGCCAGGGAACGCCGGTGGTCGGCGGCCTGGCGAACCTTCCGTTGGGTGCTGGCCGCCGCGGTGGTCTATTTCTTCGTGCTGCCGCTGGTCCCGGGGTTCCGCGACGCCGTCGCCGATCTCAACGACATCGACCCCCGGCTGCTCGGCCTCGGCCTCGGGCTCCAGGCGGCCGCCCTGTTCTCGTACTCGATGCTCACGAAGGCGGCACTCTCGGACACCGGCGACGGCATCAGTCCGGTGCGCCTCTTCCGGATCCAGCTGAGCACGAAGGCCATCGGCAACATCGTCCCGGGGGGCAGTGCCGCCAGTTCGGCGCTCGGTTTCCGTCTCCTCACCATGTGCGGTGTCCCCAAGCCCGACGCGGCCTTCGCCCTCGCCACCGCCGGAATCGGTTCGGCGGTGATGCTGAATCTCATTCTGTGGTTCGGACTCATCGTGTCGATCCCGGTGCGCGGTGTGAACCCCGTCTACGGCACGGCGGCGGTGGTGGGAATCCTCCTCATGGCATTCGCCGGCGCCATCATCCTCGGTCTCATCGACGGCAACGGACGCTCCGAGCGCGTGGTGCGCGCCATGGCCCGTCGACTGCGTTTCGACGCCGACCACGCCGCCGAGGTGCTCGCCCACCTCGGCACCCGCATCGAGGAACTCGTGAAGGACCGGTCGCTGCTGCGGCGCGTCATGGGATGGGCGGCGGTGAACTGGGTGTTCGACGCCCTCTCGCTGTGGGTGTTCCTGCGCGCTTTCGGGGCCACCGTGGATCCCGACGCCCTCATCATCGCCTTCGGTTTGGCGAACGTGTTCTCTGTGATCCCGCTCACGCCGGGCGGTCTCGGTCTCGTGGAGGGCGTGTACATCCCCACCCTCGTCGGGTTCGGCCTCGCCCAACGCACGGCCACGGTCGGGGTGCTCTCGTACCGCGTGGCCCAGTACTGGTTGCCCATCGTCGTGGGTTGGGCCAGTTACCTGTCGTTGCGGTTCGGCCCCTTCGCCATCGACCGCACCCGCACTCTTCGTCCGTTGCCCGAGGTCGCCACCAGTCAGGCGCGCCGCGGTCTCTCCAACATCGACTGGGTGGAGAGGTACGCGCCGCGGGACCGCACCGGGCAGTTCGAGATGCCGGTCCTCGAGCCCCACGACCTCGAGTTCACCGGCGACGACACGGACGCCGCGAAGCGCCCCGACTAGCGTTCCCGCCATGACCACGCACGAGAGACCGTTCGGACGCTGCCTGGAGGACTTCGTCGTCGGCGACGTCTACCGCCACTGGCCGGGCAAGACCATCACCGAGTACGACGATCATCTGTTCTGCATGATGACGATGAATCACCACCCGCTCCACACGAACGACTGGTTCGCCGCCGAGAGCGTGCAGGGGCGCAACGTCGTCGTGGGCAACCTCGTGTACTCGCTCGTGCTCGGGATGAGCGTGCCCGACGTGAGCGGCGCCGCCATCGCCAACCTGGAGGTCGAGACACTGCAGCACAAGTTCCCCACCTTCCACGGGGACACCATCCACGCCGAGACGCGCGTCCTCGAGGTGGCCGAGAGCAAGTCGAAGAACGACCGGGGCGTCGTGACCGTCGAGACGAAGGGCTTCAACCAGGAGGGCAAGGAGGTCTGCTACTTCCGGCGCCGCGTGATGGTGTGGAAGCGCGAGTTCATGCCCGCTCGCCGTCGCCCGTACGACGGTCAGCAGGTGTGGGAGGGCTGAGCCCCGACGACCCGCTCGCGCGCGCCGTGCTCGACTGGGGCGCGGGATCGCTGCGCGACCTTCCGTGGCGGGCGAGCCGCGAGCCCTGGCCGGTGCTCGTGAGCGAGGTGATGCTGCAACAGACCCCGGTGACCCGGGCACTCCAGCCGTGGCGCGCCTTCATGACGGCGTTTCCCGCGCCGGTCGACCTGGCGCGGGCTCCGCTCTCGGCCGCGCTCGTGCTGTGGCAGGGCCTCGGGTATCCGCGTCGGTGCCGCAACCTGCACGACACGGCGGGGCTCCTCGTCGAGCGCCATGGGGGAGAGGTGCCCGGCGACCTCGAGGCGCTCCTCGCCCTGCCCGGCATCGGCCCCTACACGGCGCGTGCGGTGCTCGCCTTCTCCTTCGGGGCCGACGTGGCGGCCATCGACACCAACATCTCGCGCGTGCTCGCGCGCACCGCCGGTGAGGCGATGAACGCGCGTGCCCTCGGCGAGAGGGCGGCTGCGGTGCTGCCGGCCGGTCGCGCGTGGGAGTGGAACCAGGCGATGATGGATCTCGGTGCGCGCATCTGCACGGCACGCATCCCGCGGTGCGACGAGTGCCCGCTCGTGTCGCTGTGTCGATGGCGGGGCGGTCCCAGCCCCGATCCTGCGGCACGCTCCGCCGGTGCCTCCCGTCCGCAGGCCCGCTTCGAGGGTTCCGATCGTCAACTACGCGGTCGGGCCATGGCGGCACTCGCCGCCGGACCGCTCGGGACAGGGGAACTCATACGTGCGATGAACGCCGACGATCCGGGACGCTGTCGTCGACTCCTCGACGCGCTCGTCGCCGAACGACTCGTGGTGTCCGAAGGAGACCTCCACCGACTGCCGTGAGCGCACCGTAGGCTCAGCACCATGCGCTCAGTGAGAATCATCTCTGTTCTCGCCCCGGCGGCCCTCGTTCTCGCGTCGTGCGGAGGGGCATCGGACTCCTCTGACGCCGTCATCCCTGGCCCCGACGAGGCCCGCGCCGCCTGTCTCGAGGTGGCCCCGGTCGAGGGTCGCGCCCTGCGGGTCGCCACGACGGTGGCCCCGATCACCAGTCTCGTCGCCCTCATCACCGGCGACACGGGCACCGAGGTGCAGGGCATCGTGCCCGAGGGAACGAACTCGCACACCTTCGAGCCGCCGCCGAGCGCGGCCGCACTCCTCGAAGACGCCGACGTCGTGTTCATGAACGGACTGGGACTGGAGGAGCCCACCCGGGAACTCGCCGAGTCGAACGCCGCCGACGCGGTGCTGTGCGAGATCGGCACGGCGATCCTGCCCCTCGAGGAGTGGATCTTCGACTTCTCCTTCCCGGAGGAGGGTGGCAAGCCGAACCCGCACCTGTGGACCAACCCCCCGATGGTGCGCGACTACATGTCCCTCGTCCTCGACGTGCTCGTGGCAGCGGACCCCGCCAACGCCGACGAGTACCGGGCCAATCACGACGCGTTGGCAATCGACGTGGACGCTCTGGATGCCGCGATGGCCACCGCCACCGCCACCGTGCCCGCCCCCCAGCGCAAGCTGCTCACCTACCACGACGCCTACGCCTACTTCGCGGTGCACTACGGCTGGGACGTCATCGGCGCCATCCAGCCCCAGTCCTTC
>JBDLRG010000033.1:0-6409 GCA_039800125.1 Actinomycetota bacterium | reverse complement strand
GGCGTTCAGCGCGATGACCGACTTTCCGGTGCCGGGTCCGCCTTTGATGATCATCACCTGCTTGGTCTCAACCTGGGCCTTGGTGGCAGTAGCGACGATGGATTCGAGGACTGTCTTTTGGTCGTCAATGAGCACGAACTCTTCGTGTCCACGAAGCATGGATGCCGCCGCTTCGGCGAGCTGTTTGGAGGGCCGAACCGGCGAAGCATCAATTCGACGAAGGAAGGCTTCGGACGAGCCGGAGGAGACACGGTCCCGAATCAGTTCGCGTACGCCTGCTGATTGACCTTTAACGAATACCGGTGTCTGGGCCAGTTGCGCACTGAAGCGGGGATCATTGATGACAGCGCCGGACGGGCAGTTGTGGAGATAGGCGCAAGCTTCAACTTTCACATTGTTCTCGTACACGAATTCGTTGAATTGGCGGAGATGACTGGCGTAGGAGTGGGCCTGATACGACGGATGGGGGACGTCGCGCACCCCTCCGCCGACGAAGGTGCGGACATGATCTGCGAGAGGCGAGAACTCAACGTCCGTCCATTGCTTCAGTTCGACGATGACGAGTGAGTCGACGCCGTCGTCGCCTTTCCCGGCAACAAGGAAGTCGATGCGAAATCGGCGCCCATTGAGTCGGTACTCCACTGCCACCATCGCGTCCCCGGGAATTCCCGGATCGACCATCACATGCGACATCGCATTTCCCAGGGAGTTGCGCCATGACTGGTACTCGTTGTGGCCCACCGAGATTCCCAGATTGGCCCTCACAGCCTCAGCGACAAAGTCCTCAATGGTGGGCGCATCCTCCAGAAACTGGGTCTTGGTTGCCAGATACGCGAGCATTTATTGAGACTAATTGTGCTCTGTGGCGTGGTGGGCACGACGGGACTCGAACCCGGGACCTCCACCGTGTCATGGTGGCGCTCTAACCAACTGAGCTACGCGCCCTGAAAGGGAACCTCAGGATAACAGCCGGGCTCGTCGTTACGGCCGGAGGCGCAGGCTCACCTCGTTGGCGAGCAGCCTCCCCCGGCGCGTGAGAACCAGCCGGTCCCCGCGGGCCTCCACCAGTCCCTCCAGCACGCCCGTCAGGTCGGCCGCGGCGAACGATCCCGCCGGCACCCCGTCGCGCATCCGCAGTGCCAGCTCGAGTGCCTCCCGGGCCCGGGTCTCGGCGTCGAGGATCTCCTCGCCCCCGAGGGGGTCCTCTTCCCTCTCCACCATCTCGATGTAGCGCTCGGGGGTGCGCACCGTCCACCATCGTCGGCCGTCGCGGTGCCCGTGGGCGGCACAGCCGAACGCTGCGTAGTTGCCCTGGCTCCAATAGATCCGGTTGTGGCGACACTCGGCCCCCGCCTTCGCCCAGTTGGAGATCTCGTAGTTCCCGTATCCGGCCGCCGTTAGCAGGTCGTCGGCGAGGGCGTACTTGTCGGCCAGGTCGTCATCGTCGGGATGCCGGGCCGTGTCGGCGGCGAGCGGCGTGCCGGCCTCCACCGTGAGGCCGTAGGCCGACACATGGTCCGGGGCCAGCCCGATCGCCCGCTCGAGGGTGGTGCGCCAGTTCTCCAGAGTCTCGCCGTGGCCGCCGTAGATGAGATCGAGGTTCA
Organism: Actinomycetota bacterium; assembly: GCA_039800125.1. Taxonomy (GTDB): domain Bacteria; phylum Actinomycetota; class Acidimicrobiia; order Acidimicrobiales; family Ilumatobacteraceae; genus UBA2093. The sequence continues at coordinate 4,805 of JBDLRG010000033.1, read as the reverse complement.
CCTGTCCGATGCCGGCCGCCCGGGCGGCGTGCACCGCGGCCTCCACGTTGTCCGGGTCGTGCGTGCGGCCGAGCGCGGCGAGAACGCTCGGCACCATCGACTGCACCCCGATGCTCACCCGGCTCACCCTGGCCGCGACATAGGCGTGCATCATCGCCTCGTCGACGTCGTCGGGATTGCACTCCACCGTCACCTCGGCTCCGGGTACGACGTCGAGCGCATTGAGCATGCGCACGAGCAACTCGGCGGGCAGCCGCGTCGGCGTGCCCCCCCCGACAAACACCGTGTCGGCGCGCGCCATGCCGGCGGCGCGTTCGCGGGCGATGTGGGTGCACACCGCGTCCACGTAGCGCTCCATGATGCCGTCCTTATCCGTCCAGGTGGCGAAGGCGCAGTAGTCACAGCGGTGCCGACAGAACGGCACGTGGAGATACACCCCGAAGCCGGGTGCGGCGGCCGAGGGCAGGTCGCGGGCCGACATGGGCTCGGTCACGCCGCGGGCGGCACGAACAACAGTCCGAGGTCGCCGAGGCGCTCCCCCACTTCGTCCACCGGCACGTCGAGCATCACCGCGATGGCCCGGGTGTCGTGCGCGCGCACGGTGATGACCTTGCCGTTGAAGTCCTGGCGCTGCACCTGGATCATGCGCAGGAAACGCTCGAGCATCTCGAACTGGGGCCCGGACAGGGTGGAGAGCTTCGCCACGTCGATGCGCAGCTTGGCCGGGCCGGCGCCGGGGCTGCCCGTCTCGGCCTGGGATTCGCGCGGCAGCAACTGGTCGATGCTCACCCCGTAGAAGCGGGCGAGACGCTCGAGGCGGGGCACCGAGATGGCCCGCTCGCCGCGCTCGTAGGCGCCGAGCACCGAGGCCTTGAACTCGGACCCGCTGTCGCTCTCCACCTCGGCGAGCGACAGTCGCTTCTGCTGGCGGATGCGCCGCAGCCGTTCCCCGACGAGACGGGCGAACGGGGAATCCTCGAAGATCTCGTCGTCAGCAGATGCCATGCCCACCCAGTGTGGCGTGTTCACCGCGTCGTGTGTGCGACCATGCGCGCCGCCCCCACGAGGGCGGCGGTCTCGGCGCGCAGGATGCCCGGCCCGAGGTCCACGCTGCGTGCCCCCACCTCCCGGGCGAGGGCGATTTCGGCGGGGTCGAACCCGCCCTCGGGCCCGATGAGGAGGACCCGGACGTCCTCCGGGCGGGCCTCTCCGCCGGGTTCGGCGATTCCGGCGCCCGTGAGCCCGGCCACGTCGCCGAGTGCCACTGGCCCTGACACCTCGGGCAGATGGGTGCGGCGGCTCTGCATGGCAGCCGCCCGCGCCAGGCGCTGCCAGCGGGCGAGGGCGACAGAGTCCTTCCCCGCGTCGCGGCGCACCACACTGCGCACCAGGGGCGCGAGCACGACGATGCGCGCCACGCCGATCTCCACGAGTTTCTCCACCGTCCAGTCGGTGCGATCCCCTTTCAAAGGCGCAATCGCCACGGTGACGCGCGGGGCGGGCCGCGGATCGAGCGTGACGTCACCGGTGGCGACGAGGGCGCCGCCCTGCCAGTCACACGTGCGCCACCGACCGGCGCCGTCAGAGGCGGTGACGGTCTCGCCGTCGCGCAGGCGCAACACCCGGCCCAGATGATGCGCGTCGTCGCGCTCCAGCACCGGAGTGGCGAGATCGGCGACGAAGACGTGGGCCTTCGCGCGGCGCAGCGTGTCTGAAGTGCGTTCGAGGGCGTCGCTCACGTGAAGGCCGACTTGATGCGCGAGAAGAACCCCCGGTCGGCCGGTGCCACCTCGTCGCCGCGGGCCTCGGCGAAACGACGCAGATGGTCTTCTTCCTCATCGCTCAGGTCGCGCGGCACGACGACGATGATGCGCACGACGAGGTTCCCCCGCCCCCGGCCGCCGAGACGCGGCACGCCCCGACCGCGAGCGATGAAGAGATGCCCGGGCTGGGTGCCGGGCGGCACGACGAGGTCCACTTCGCCGTCGAAGGCCTCGAGCGTGGTGTGCATGCCGAGGGCCGCCTGGGCGATGGAGATCTCGAGGTCGGCGACGAGGTCGTCGTCCTCGCGTCGGAACACCGGATGGGGATCGACGAGCACGTGGACGAACAGGTCGCCCGCCGGTCCTCCGCGCGGCCCGGCCATGCCCCGGCCCGACAGGCGCAGGGTCTGTCCGGCGTGGATGCCGGGCGGCACGTCCGCGGTGTAGGTCTCGCGCGTGGCGGTGCGGCCCTCGCCCCGGCACGTCTCGCACGGGGTGACGATCACCTCGCCCATGCCCGAACACCGTGTGCAGGGCACGACGCGCACCATCTGGCCGAACATCGAGCGCGACATGGTGCGCACCTGTCCCTGGCCGTTGCATTCGGTGCAGGTCACCGGCTTCGTGCCCGCCCCTGCGCCGGTGCCGTCGCAGTCGCCACAGCGCACCGCCGTGGCCACCTCGACCGAGATGCGCTCACCGGACACGACGGCCGACAACGGGATGGTGACGGTGGCTTCCAGGTCATGACCGCGCGGCGGACCGGACGGCCCTCGCTGCGCGCCGAACCCGCCGGATCCACCGAAGAACGCCTCGAAGATGTCGCCGAGTCCGCCACCCGAGAACGGGTCGCCTCCCCCGGCCGCCCCCGAGAGTCCCGCCTCGCCGAAACGGTCGTAGCGCTCGCGAGTCTCGGGGTTCGACAGCACCTCGTAGGCGCGCGACACCTCCTTGAAGCGTTCCTCGGCCTCGGGGTCGTCGGGGTTCGCGTCCGGGTGCAGGTCGCGGGCGCGGCGCCGGTACGCCTTCTTGATCTCGTCCGCGCTCGCGCCGCGCGACACGCCGAGCAGTTCGTAGAAGTCCCTGCTCACGAGGCACCCTCGGCGATGCGACGTCCGAGTTGCTCGCCCACCACCTCGACGGCATCGAGGGCCTCGGGGTAGTTCATGCGGGTGGGCCCGAGGATGCCCACCGACCCGATGCGTTCGCCCTCGGCGGTGACGGGCGCGACCACCACCGAACACGCCGCCAGGGGCTCGATGCCGTGTTCGGTGCCGATGGCGACGGAGAGCCCACGATCGAGAAGGTCCTGCACGAGCGAGACGACGACGAACTGCTGCTCGATAGTCGTGAGCACGTCGCGCACCACGTCCACGGCGTCGAAGGCACCGGCGAGCGAGGCGGCTCCGCCGACGTAAACGTGCTTGTCCTTGCGGTGCCGGGCGAGGGCGGCCATGGTGGCGAAGCACACCGCGTCGACGTGGGCGTCGTTCACCGAGGGGATGTCGTCCACGTCGCCGAGCGAACGCCCCACGAGCACCCCACCGAGGTGGGCCGCCGCGCGGGCGATGTGGTCCTCGGTGACGTCGTCGGACACCTGGATGGTTTCGCTCTCCACCCCGTGGTTCGACAGGACGACGACGACGGTGGCGGTGCGCGGGGTCACCCGCGACACGTGCACGGCCCGCACCGTGGTGGCCTCCACCTCCGGGCCCACCACCACGGCGGCCTGGCGGGTGAGACGGGCCAGCATGTCGCCGGTGTGGCGCAACAGATCCTCGAGGCGGCCGTGCACCGAACCGAAGAACTCCCCTACCCGGGTCTGCACCACGGTGCTCGGGGCACCCGGTGAGCCGGTGCCGGCGTCGGCGAGGCCGTCGACGAAGACGCGATACCCCTTGTCGGTGGGCACCCGACCAGCCGAGGTGTGGGGCTGGGAGAGATAACCCTCGGCCTCGAGGACGGCCATCTCGTTGCGCACGGTGGCAGGCGACACCGAGATGGCGGGCAGACGGGCGATGTGGGCCGAGCCCACGGGCTGGCCGGTGGAGACGTACTCCTGCACGACCGCGCGCAGGATGGCTGTCTTGCGTTCGTCGAGCATCGCCCGACGAGCCTACTGCCCGCTGATTTCCTTGTATCTGGCGAGCGCCTCGTTGCGCTCGGCGCCATGGTCGACCATGGGGGCCGGGTAGTCGGCCGGGGCCAGCATGCCGAGCGCGGAGGGGTCGTGGATGTGGCGGGCGTCCACCTCGGCCAGCTCGGGCACCCAGGCACGCACGTAGTCACCCGCGGGGTCGAACTTTTCCCCCTGCGAGGTGGGGTTGAACACGCGGAAGTAGGGCGCGGCGTCGGTGCCGGTGCCGGCCGTCCACTGCCAGCCGTGGTTGTTCGACGCCACGTCGAAGTCGATGAGGTGCTCCATGAAGAACCGCGCCCCCCACTGCCAGGGCAGGTGGAGGTCCTTGACGAGGAAGCTGGCCACAATCATGCGCACCCGGTTGTGCATCCAGCCGGTGGCGATCATCTGGCGGATGCCGGCATCGACGATCGGGAACCCCGTCTCGCCCTTGCGGAAGCGGGCGAAGCGTTCGCGGGCGGCGGCGTCGGTGTCGACGCGCATGGCGTCCATCTTCGGCTGCAGGTTCTCCCAGCGCGTGCGGGGTTGATGGTGCAGCACGTCGGCGTAGAACTCGCGCCAGGCGATCTCGCTGCGGAACGAATCGGCCCCCTTGCCGCCCGGGAGACGGCCGAGCAACTGACGTGGATGCACGATGCCGAAGCGCAGGTACGGCGACATCATCGACGTGCCGTCGATGCCCGGGCTGTTGCGGTCGTCGGCATAGGCGCCCATGCGGGCTGCGCTCCATTCGTCGAAGCGTCGCCAGGCGGCCTCTTCGCTCGCCTCCATCGGCGGGGCAGCCTGCCATCCGGTGGGGCGGCGCGTGCCGACCCCGAGGTCACGGTGGTCGGCGAAGACGGCGCCGGCATCGGGGAACGACTGCCAGGGCACGAGGAGCCACCGCTTGTAGAAGGGCGTGA
>JBDLRG010000032.1:0-5982 GCA_039800125.1 Actinomycetota bacterium | reverse complement strand
CCCCGAGGGCGAGGCTGAGGAAGGGCCGCGGTGCGAGGCGCGTCGAGCGACGCACCGGTTGCTCGACGAGGCGATGGCTCAGTGCGGCGAGTCCGACCGAGGCGAGGACCGCGACGACGACGTGGTGTCGCCGGGATCCCGGCAGCCCCCATCGTTCATCGGCGAGCAGGACGAGGCCGATTACCGGCCAGTGCCACAGGTAGATGCCGTACGACCATCGCCCGAGGGCCTTCATCGGGGAAAGGGACAACAGGCGCGCCACGGGGTTCGCCGCCGATGCGGCACCGGCCATGAGAAGCGCCACCGTCCCTGCCACCGGGGCGAGTGCCGCGACACCGGGGAATGCTGTCTCCGGGCCGTAGACGACGGCGGGGGCAGCGATGAGCAGTCCGCCGAGGGACGCCACCGCCGTCGCCGTGCGGGTCGACCAGGGTCGGATCCGGCCCGCGAGCATCACGGCGGCGAGAAGGCCGCCGGCGGCCAGTTCCCAGATGCGTGTGCGGGTGAGGTAATAGGCACGGGCGGCCTCGGCCCCGGTGACGGCGATCGAGAGGGTGAAGGACACGACGATGACGGCGCCGGCTGCGATGCTGACGATGGTCGTGAGGGGACGTCGGATGCGACGGGCGATGAGTACGGCCCCGGCGATGAGGAGGGGCCAGGCGAGGTAGAACTGTTCCTCGATGGACAGCGACCAGAAATGCAGGAGGAGCGAGTCCGTCACCGAGGTGTCCGAGTAGGCCACGGCTTGTCCCGAGTGTCGCCAGTTGGCGACGTAGAGGGCGGCGGATCTCGCATCGCCGGCGAGGTCCCCGCGGTGCACCGGGTTGACGACCCACCATCCGACCGCGAGGGTCGAGACGAGGACGAGTGTCGACAGGGGCAGGAGGCGTCGCACCCGGCGGGCCCAGAAGTTGCGGAAAGAGACCCTGCCGGTGGAACCCGCCTCGGTGAGGAGGATGCCCGTGATGAGGAATCCCGACAGCACGAAGAAGACATCGACTCCGACGTATCCGCCGGCGAAGACGTCGACGCTGGCGTGATAGGCGACGACCAGACCGACCGCCACCGCCCGCAGTCCGTCGATGTCGTCGCGGTGCCGTTCAGTGGCGGTCATGGGGCGGGTACTCCGATTCATGGGCACCTCGACGATACGGTCGGAGCGGTGAGGTACCGGTCCCGTTCGGAGGCATCCTCGCCGAGGCGTCGCGAGGGGATCCTCGTCCTGGCATCCGCCGCCGCAGGGCCGTTGGTCTCAGTACTCTCGACGCCCCTCGACCGTGGGTACACCTGGGACGAGGCCGTCTACGTCGCCCGGGCGACCCTCAACGACAATTGGCGCCACCTGTGGGGTCCCGCCCGGATGACCGGCATGCCACTCGTTCTCTCACCGGTCACCGCGGTCACGGACAATGTCGTGATGATGAGGCTGTGGCTGGCGATGGTCGGGGTCATGTTGGCCCTTGTCGCAGTGAGGCTCTGGTCCCGTCTGGTCGGAACCGCTGCACCGGCAGCGTTCCTGTTGCTGGCGATCTCGTGGCAGGTGGGATGGTTCTCCACGACCGGTTATCCGAACTGGTTCACCGGCCTTCTCATCCTCGGGCTGTGCGGCTGGACGGTCCTGTCGGTGGAGGGGGAGCCGGTGTCGTCGTGGGCCGGTTTCTTCCTGGCCTTCCTCGCCATGCAGATGCGATGGACCGACGTGATCGTGGCGTGGGCGGGCGTTCTCGTCTGGCTCGTCATGGCGGACCCGACGATTCGGTCGAGAGGGTGGTCGCAGGAGTTCCGGAAGCGGTCCACTGCGCTCGCGTCACGCATCCTCCCTGCGCTCACGGGTGCGGGTGTCTCGTTGGTGCTGTGGGTCGTCGAGAGCGAGATGTACTTCGGTTCGGCGTGGCAGCGTCTCTCGTTCCTGCGGGACGTGGAGGAATGGGAGCGCTTTTCTGCCGCCCAGTACGGACAACTCCTCTGGTTCTACGGCGACATGCCGGACGGCCGTGGGGTGCTCAACTGGCTCCCGCTCGCGTTCCTCGTCGCCGTCGTCGTGTTGGCTATCCTCGGCCTTCGACTGCCCCCGTCCGGGGCGCGTCGTGCGGTGTCCGCCGCGGCATGGGGTTCCGTCGCCCTCGGACTCCTCTATCTCACCAGCCCGGGTGACTCGCTGCGGCGATTCATCATCCCGTGCCTCGTACTCGCCGCCGTGCCCGCAGGCGCGGGATGGGTCCGGGCGTGGACACTCTTTCGGCGGGGCGTCCCGGGGGCCCGGGCGATGTCGGCGGTGCTGGTGGTTCTGCTGATCACGGGAGCGGTGGGCAATGCGGCACTGCTGCACCACCTCGGCGACCGGGAAGGCGGACGGGGTACCGAGTACGCATCTCTCGCGGCCCGCATGGAGGAAATTGCCGAGGAATCGGAATGCACCTTTCTCTCCGTCTACTCGTTCCCCCAGATCCAGATCGGGACGCACTGTCTCGGGGATCGACGACGCTTCGACAAGGAGTGGTCGGAGCCCGATGACGACCTGCTCGGAGGGAGGCTGAGCTTCCTGGCCTCTCCGATTGATCCCTCCCCGGCGTGGCTGGCCGCGGGTTGGCTCCTCGACTCGCGTCATGGCGGGTGGGGGTTGTGGGTGCGGGACGGACGCGACTGAGCGTCCCTCGGGGAGTCGGCAACGGCCCCCCACTAGGGTCGGCATCGTCGTGAAGGTGTCGCGGATACTCGATTGGTTGTGGAGCAGGGGCTTTCGGTTCCTCTTCGTCCTCGATGCCGTCGTTCTGCTCGGCATCATGCTCGGGGTCAACATCGTGAGGTTCGGGTTCTCCTGGCCGACGTATCCCGTGCGCTACTACCTGCTGGGTTTCGTTCTCGCCACCGCCACGCATCTGGTCGTCAACTACTTCAGCGGTCTCTACGAACGCGAGTCGCGGCTCGGCACACGGCCGATACTCCCGCGCGTGGCGATGTCGCTCGCTCTCGGCGTGGCCTTCGGGGGTCTGTTCACCGTCTTCATGCGGCGCTATCTCATGCCGCGTTGGAACATCCTCGCGGTATTCGTGCTCGGCTCGCTCAGCCTCGCGGCGACCCGGCATCTGTCCCGGTATCTCGCGGACCGTCGACGGGGACCATCCCGGGTGATCCTCGGGGGAGAGTCGGAGGAACTGGAGCTGGCACGCTCCTATTTCGGCCGGGCACGGGAGAAGGTGCGGGTCGTCGCCGAGGTGCCCGATCTCGCGGACCTTCCCCGCGTGGCCGCGGAGACCCGCGCGGATGACGTGCTCCTCTTCGACCTCGACGCGTATTCACGCATCTTCCCCGAACCGCTCGGATCGCTCGACGACGCCGGGGTCGGGGTGCATCAGCGCGTGAGCGCCCGCGAGGCATTGCTGGGGCTCAAGTCGGTGCGTCAGATCGCCGGCATGCCCTTCGCGCGCGTCAGCACGAACACCCTCGCATCGCATCAGCTCAGACTCAAGCGCCTGCTCGACCTCGGGGTCATCGTTCTTGGTGCCCCCGTGTGGATTCCCGTTCTCGTGTTGCTCGCCGTATGGGTGCGCCTCGTCGCGGGCCCGGGCATCTTCTACGTCCAAGACCGGGTGGGTCGCCACGGTGAGGTCTTCCGCATCGTGAAGTTCCGCACCATGCATCATCTGGCCGAGAGCGACGGACCCCGGCTCTCCTCCTCCGCCGATGATCGGGTCGTGCCGGCTCTGGGCTGGATGCGGGCGATGCGTTTCGACGAACTCCCCCAGATCCTCAACATCCTGCGCAAGGAGATGTCGCTCGTCGGTCCCCGTCCCGAAAGGCCCGACTTCAGCGCCGGTTTCGAGCGCACCGTCGAGGGTTACGACAGGCGGCACATGATCGCCCCGGGCCTCACCGGGGCCGCGCAGGTGAACGGGTACTACGACACGCACGCCTCCCACAAACTGGGGTACGACCTCCACTATCTCGTGAACTGGTCGATCCTCCTCGACCTGCAGATCCTCGTGCGCACCGTGTGGGTGGTGCTGGCCCGTCGTGTCTGAGCCGTCCGGGGCCGCCTGGCCCACGGTGTCGGTGGTGATGCCGGTGCTGAACGAGGAGGAACATCTCGCCACGGCGGTGGAGTCCGTTCTCGCCCAGCGCTATCCCGGCACGATCGACGTGTGCCTGGCCGTGGGGCCGTCGCGGGACCGCACGGCGGAGGTCGCCGCGGATTTGTCCCGTCGACTCCCCGTGACGGTCGTGGCGAACCCGACCGGTGCGACACCGGCCGGCCTGAACCTCGCGATCGCCGCCACGCGGGGCGAGGTGGTGGTGCGGGTGGACGCCCACTCGCGTCTCCCCACGGATTACATCGCCACCGCCGTGCACACCCTGCTGGACACGGGAGCGGTCATCGTCGGAGGTCGACAGCATCCCGTGGCCCGGGGAGGCACGGCTGGTGCGGTGGCCCGGGCGATGACGACAAGGTTCGGTACCGGCGGGGCGCGCTTCCACGTGGGGGGTGGCGCCGGTCCGGTCGACACCGTGTACCTCGGGGTGTTCCGACGTGCGGCAGGTGATGCCGTCGGGTGGTTCGACGAGCGGCTCGTGCGCAACCAGGACTACGAACTGAACATCCGTCTGCGGGCAGCCGGGGGCACCGTGTGGTTCGACCCGCGCCTCAGCGTGGAGTACTCACCGCGCGACACGCTGAGGGCGCTCGCCCGGCAGTACGCCCAGTACGGCTGGTGGAAGGCCCAGGTCGCGCGTCTCCATCCGTCGTCGTTGCGCGCGCGCCAGGTGATCCCGGCCCTGGTCACGGCGGTTATCGCGACCGGTCTCGTCGCGGGAGTGTGGTGGCCTCCGGCCTTACTCGCTCCGCTCGGGTACGCGGGGGCCGTCGTCCTCGCGTCCGCGACCTCAGGGCGTGACATGGGTGAGAAGGTGCGCCTCGTCGCGGTCTATCCCGTCATGCATCTGTGCTGGGGGCTCGGCTTCCTCGCGTCGTGGCCGCGGCGTCGCTTGCGTTGACCCGGGGCGGAGCACCCGCCGCAGGCAGCGGAGTGCTCACCGACCGGCGGGACGGGGCACCGCGAAGGGCACACCACGGACGATCAGGTCCGTAACCGCCAGCTCGATGAGGGTCCCATAGATGCGGTCGAATTCGGGTGCCCACGGGCCGCCGCCCATTCCGGGGAACGGGGTGAACTCACCGAAGACCGGACCGCGATTCGTGTCGTAGAAGTCGAGCCGCACGAAGGGCAGGTCCAGCCGGGTCGCGACGCGTCCCGCCTGGGCGACGATCTCGTTGAAGTGCTCGACCATGGGCAGCGTCAGGTCGCTCTTGGAGCCCCCGATCAACTGCCCCACGTCCTCTCCGTGGATGCCCCAACACTTGTACACGAATCCCGGATTCGGACCGGGTCGCCACTCGGAGGTGCGGGCCATCACGGGCTGTTGACCGGCGCACCACACCTTGACGTTCACCGCGCTCGGCACACCGTGTCGTGTCGGACCCGACGGGCGCAGCAACTCCTCCACGGACAGCAGCGTCGTGGCCCTGTTGTTCTCCACTTCGCGCCCGTACCGGGCGATGATTTCCTCGACGTCCATGACGTCCCCGCTCATGATCTCCCGCCACGAGCCGCTTCCCGTTGATTCCAACAGGAAGACGCCGTGGCTGTCCGCTCCGTCGTGGGGCTTGATGACGCACTCGGCACCGAGGACGGTCGCGTCGAGATCGCGGAAGTCGAGCGAGGCCACCCGGGTGTGTGGCGTCTCGAGGCCCAACTCGCGGGCGAGTTCGTAGCCTCGTTGCTTGGAGTTGAACTCCATTCCCCGGTACATCATCCCCCGGGCGCGCAGCACCTGGTGCAAACGCATGAACTCGTACTTGGTCGCCTCGAAGCTCGGTGTTCCGACCCGATGGGAGAGCAGTGGCCGGCCGTCCGGGTTCGCGAAGGGGTGTGCCCGCAGGATCTCCTCGAATGGCGTGACATCACACACGAAGGAGTCCGG
>JBDLRG010000031.1:0-2607 GCA_039800125.1 Actinomycetota bacterium | reverse complement strand
TCAGGTAGTACGTCGCCGGCATCGCGAACAGCAGGGCGTCGAACCTGTCGAGAACTCCTCCGTGACCGGCGATGACGCTGCCGAAGTCCTTCACGTCGAGGTTGCGCTTGAACATCGACTCGACGAGGTCGCCGAGCGGGGCCATGACGAGCACCGCCAGCGCGAGGGCCAACCACTCGGACGTGGTGTCCCAGGTTCCGTTTCGTGAGCCGACGAAGAACACGGCCACGATCGTGAGCACGGCCCCGCCGACGAGACCCTCGACGGTCTTGTTGGGGCTCACCCACTCGCGCAGCGTCGTGCGTCCGGCCATCGAACCGACGAGCAGGCCTCCGATGTCGTTGGCCACCACGGCCACCACCACCATGAGCAGGGTGTCCGTTCCGGTGTGCTCCGGCACGGTGGGAATCACCGAGTAGCGCAGGATGAGGGCGGCGTACGAGCCGAGCAGCCCGATCCACACCGTCGACATCGTGGTGATGGCGACGTTCGGGAGCGGACCGGCATGCACGCCGGTGGCGCCGACGAATCCGACGGAAATGGCGATGAAGCCGAAGGTGAAGACGAGGGGAAGGGCGGCGTCGCCGATCCAGTAGGCCGCGAGCGGCGCGGCGGCGCACGTGAGGATGCCCGCGAACGTGGCCGGTCGGTAGCCCTTCTCGGTCACCTTGCTGTAGAACTCGACCGCAGCGAGACCGACGACGGCGAGCACGATGAGCATGACGGCGGCCGGACGCCACATGAGCGCACCGAGGAATCCGCCGACGAGCAGCACGCCGGTGAGCACTGCGGTGGGGATGTCTCGCGCCCCACCCGACGGAGCAGCGGCGCCACGGGGTCCGGCGCGACGCACCTGCGGGGGACGCTGACCGGCGCGCGGCACGCCACCGGTGATGTCGCGCATCGGCTCGCGTTCGCCACCGAAGTCCTGCGCCGGTCGGCGGCGCTCGTCGGTGGGGTCCGAGCCGATGACGAGCCTCTCGCGCTCGCGTCGGCGGGAGGACTGCTCGTCGATGACGAGCACGTCGTCGTCGACGCCACGATCGGGTGACGGGCTGCGCTCCTGGAAGGTGTCCCACGCGTCGACGTCGTCGAGGGCCAGCGACGGCATCTCGCCCGTCGGGGGTTCGGTCCAGTGCGGGAGTCCACCCGAGTCGCCGCCGAGGGAGAGTGCCGGTTCCTCGGAGGTGTCGTCGGCGAAGTTCACCGTGCCGAAGTCGGATCCGAAGTCGGTCCCGTAGGAATCGTCGCCGCCACCGGTCTCGTCGCGCTTGCGCCAGTCGTTGTCACTCATGATTTCCCCCTCGTCGGGTGCCCTTGTCCACCGTACCGTCGGCCGGTGTCACACCTCGAGCAGCTCCTGCTCCTTGCGCGCCAACGCTTTGTCGATGCCCTCGACGTGCTCATGGGTCGCCTTCTCGAGTTCCTTCTCGGCGCGCTCGAGGTCGTCCTTGGACATCTCGCCGTTCTTCTCGGCCGTCTCGAGGTGCTTGCGGGCGTCGCGTCGCAGATTCCGCACCGCGACCTTGCCGTCCTCGGCCATGGTGCGCACGACCTTGACGTACTCCTTGCGTCGCTCCTCGGTGAGCACGGGGAAGCTCAGGCGGATGACGACTCCGTCGTTCGAGGGCTGGAGCCCGAGGTCGCTCTCGCGGATCGACTTCTCGATGGCGGTGATGGCACCGCGGTCGTGGGGCTTGACGACGAGCACGCGGGCCTCGGGCACCTGGAAGCTGGCGAGCTGAAGGAGGGGCATGGTCGATCCGTAGTACTCGACGGCGAGCTTCTCGACGAGGGCCGGATTCGCGCGTCCGGTGCGCACGGTGGAGAACTGACCCTGCACGTGCTCGACGGCACGGGTCATCTTCTCACTCGCCTCGCGGACGGCCTCTTCGGTCACCCGACCAGCGTACCCACGGGCTCCCCGCGGAGAATGGACCTCACGTTGCCCGGGGCGAGGAGATCGAACACCACGATGGGCAGTTCCTTGTCCATGCAGAAGGTGATGGCGGTCGCGTCCATGACCTTGAGGCCCTGGGTGATGACCTCCATGTGGCTGATCCGCTCGTAGCGGGTGGCGGACCGGTCGAGCTTGGGGTCGGCGGTGTAGACGCCGTCCACTCCCGAGTGCGTCCCCTTGAGGATCGCCTGGGCCTCGATCTCGGCGGCACGCAGCGCGGCGGCGGTGTCTGTGGTGAAGAACGGGTTGCCGGTGCCGCCGGCCAGGATGACCACGCGACCCTTCTCGAGGTGACGCTCGGCGCGTCGACGGATGTAGGGCTCGGCGACCTTCGGCATCTCGATGGCGCTCATCACGCGTGCCTGTTGACCGGCGCGCTCCAGTGCATCCTGCAGGGCGAGGCCGTTCATGACGGTCGCGAGCATCCCCATGAAGTCGGCCTGGGCCTGGTCCATGCCCTGGTCGGCACCCTTGATGCCGCGCCAGAAGTTGCCGCCACCCACCACGATGGCGATGTCGGTGCCGAGCTCCTCGCGGGCCCCGTGAACCTCTTCGGCCACCTGGGCGAGCACGGAGTTGTCGAGTCCGAAGCCGGTCGGTTCCGCCAGTGCCTCACCCGAGAGCTTGAGCACGACGCGGGACCAGCG
>JBDLRG010000030.1:0-8585 GCA_039800125.1 Actinomycetota bacterium | reverse complement strand
TCGGGTTCGACGGCGAGTTCACCCACAGCAGGAGAGCCCGTGTCGCGTCGTCGTCGGACACCGCGGCGAGGTCGAGGCGGCCGGCGGGGTCGACGGGGACGGCCACCGCGCGCAGACCGGCGAGGGTCGCACCCATCTCATAGGTGGGATACGACACAGCCGGATACAACACGGTGTCCCGACCGGGTCGGCGCAGACGCAGGTACTGGGGCGTGGTGGCGACGAACTCCTTGGTCCCGATGCACGCGGCGATGCGCGACACCGGCACGTCCACTCCGAAGCGTCTCGCCATCCAGCGGGCCACGGAGCGACGCAGACCCTCCGAGCCGATGCTGGCCGGGTATCCCCGCTCCGAATCCGATCCCCCGAGGGCGGCAAGGACCGCCGCCGGTGGCGGATCGCACGGGGTGCCGATCGAGAGGTCGACGACCCCGCCGTCGAAGTCCGCGGCGATCTTCTGGAAGGCATCGAGCCGGTCGTAGGGATACGGCGGCGGAGCGAAGCCGGGGGCGTCCCTGTCAGTCATCGGACCCCGATTGTTCCCCACCGGTTCCGGTCACCACGAACCCGCGCAGACGGCCCTCGGAGGCGCCGGACAGGCGTGCCCGGATGCGCAGACCCCCGTCCTCGTCCGCCATGGAGAGCACCTCTCCCTCGCGGTGCACCGCGGCGATGACGTCACCCCTCTCGAAGGGCACGAGCAGTTCGGTCACCCGGGAGATGGCCCGCATGCGGTCGGCCAAGCGTCGGAGGAAGTCCTCGAGACCCGTCCCCTGGCGCGCCGAGATCGCCACTGCGCCCTCGTGGAGAGCGACGAGTTCAGTACCGCCGTCCTCCAGCAGGTCCGACTTGTTGAAGACGATGAACTCGGGCACCCCGTCGGCCCCGATCTCGGCGAGCACCCCGCGCACCGCCTCGATCTGGTGGTCGGGATGCACGGCGCTCCCGTCCACCACGTGCACGAGGAGGTCCGCCTCGGCGGCGACCTCGAGAGTGCTCTTGAACGACTCGACGAGCGCATGGGGCAGCTGGCGGATGAAACCGACAGTGTCGGTGAGCAGCACCGGCTCACCACCCGGCAGGGCGAGACGACGCGTCGTGGGGTCGAGGGTGGCAAAGAGCCGGTCTTCCGCGAGGACACCGGCGCGGGTGAGGGCGTTCAGCAGCGTCGACTTCCCCGCGTTCGTGTACCCCACGATGACCACCGAGGCCAGACCGCTGCGCGTGCGACCCTTGCGCTGGGTCTGCCGGGTCTTCTGCAGGGCCCGCAGGTCCTTCTCGAGACGGCTGATGCGACCGGCGATGCGCCGACGGTCGAGTTCCATCTTGGTCTCGCCCGATCCGCGCGTGCGCGTGCCGATGCCGCCGGCCTGCTGGGACATGCCGCCCTTCTGCCCGCGACGCAGGCGCGGCAGGCGGTACTTGAGCAGGGCCAGTTCCACCTGGGCCTTGCCCTCCAGGGAATGGGCGTTCTGTCCGAAGATGTCGAGGATGACCGCCGTGCGGTCGAGAGCCGTGCGGCCGAGTGCCTTCTCCAGGTTGTACTGCTGCCCGGGGGTGAGGTCGTTGTCGAACACGACGGTGTCGGCGTCCACCGCGAGGCACACCTCGCGCAGTTCGTCCACCTTGCCCTTGCCGATGTACCAGGCGGGGTCGGGGGTGTCGCGACGCTGCGTGAGACGGGCCGCCTCGTCGGCTCCGGCCGTGTCGATGAGGAGCGACAGCTCGTCGAGACCCTCCTCCGTCTCTTCGTCGGTGTGTCCGGCGAGGGTCACCCCCACGAGCACGATGCGTTCCCGGAAGGAACGCTCGATGAGGGTGCGCCCGAGGGCCTCCTGGTACGGATCGCTCACGTCGCCACCGTGACGGTGCCCACCCACGTGGCAGGACCCGTGAGCACGGCACGGCCATCCACCATGCGCACGCGCACGGAACCACCGTCCATGTGCACGGTCACCTCCCCGACCGATGCCGGCACGATGCCCCAGGCGAGCGCCGCGGCGGCCGCGGCACAGGCCCCCGTGCCGCACGCCGACGTGAGGCCCACGCCCCTCTCGTGCACGCGCATGGTCAGGGCATCGGTGCCCGGGCCGGGCTCGACGATCTCGAGGTTGACGTCGGGCACGAGGGCCCCGAGCCGGGCCAGATCGATGACGGCGACGTCCTCGACACCCACCACCGAATGGGGATTCCCGAGCGACAGATGGCGCACGGGCCGGAGTGGATCGCATTCCAGTGCCCCCCAGCCGGCGGGCTCGGGCAGTTCGGTGACCGGCCCCATGTCGACGCGAATCTCGAGAGTATGGGGGGCCATCTCGCCGAGCACCTCGGCCGTGCGCCGGCCGGCCGCCGTGTCCACCTCATAGACCGCGCCGACCTCCCCGGCGAGGGCATGGTGGGCCGCTTGCACCAGACAGCGGATGCCGTTGCCGCTCATCTCGGCCTCGCTCCCGTCGGCGTTGAAGAGCCTCATGGTGAGACGGCTCGGCCCCTCGATGCCGAGCAGCAACAGGCCATCGGCGCCCACGCCGGTCGTGCGGGCGCACAACCTCCGGGCCAACTCGGGCCACGCGATCCCGGGATCGACACGGGCGGTGTCGCAGACGAGGAAGTCGTTGCCGAGACCGTGGTGCTTCGAGAGGACGAGATGCATGTGTCCCGACACTATGCCAGCATCCGGAGGACGAGCGGTCCGGCCTCGGCGACGGGGTCGGCCTCCACGTCCACCCACTCGATGCGCGGGTCGCGCCGGTACCAACGTTCCTGGCGCACGGCGAACTGTCCCGTGCGCAACACCACCGCGGCCATGGCCTCCTCGAGGGAGCAGCGTCCCTCCAGATGATCGACGACTTCCTTGTAGCCGAGCGCCTGCATCGCCGTGGGCGACAATCCACCCGGGCGCGCCACCAGAGCCTCCACCTCGGCCACGAGTCCGGCCGCGAACATCTCCTCGGCCCGCGCGGCGATGCGGCGGCGCAGCACCCCGCGGTTCCAGCGCAGTCCGATCTGGACGAGATCGACTGCCGGGAACGCGGCCACACCGTCGCCGAACGAACTGAAGGGTCTTCCGCTGCCGATGGACACCTCGAGGGCGCGCACGATGCGTCGCCGATTCCCGGGCTCGGTCCGCGATGCCGTCACGGGGTCGAGCCTCCCGAGCCTGTCCCACAACGCGGCGGTGTCGCCCTCCGCCTCCAGCTCCGCCCGCAGGTCGGGCCACTCGCCGGGCACGGTGAGCCCGTCCACGAGCGCCGTCACGTACAGACCCGTGCCCCCGACGACGATCTCGCGCGTCCCCGTCTCGGCCAGACGGGCACGGACCGGCGCCACCGCATCCGTCCAACGGGTCACGGTGAAGCGTTCCTGGGGCTCGGCCAGGTCGAGCCCGTGGTGTGTCACCGCCGCGCGATCGGCCTCCGTGGGCTTGGCCGTGCCGATGTCCATGCCTCGATACACCTGCATGGCATCGGCGGCGATGATGTGCACTTCACCCGACGGGCGACCGAGCGCACATGCCATGGCGACGGCACTCTTGCCGCTCGCGGTGGATCCGAGGACGACGACGACGCGTGAAGGAGTCACGCATCACCCGGCGGGGGCAACGGGGATCCTGATGCGATGGGACGGCTCGAACAGCACCTCGAGCAGACGACCCTCGAGGAAATGGGGGGCTCCGCGCGTGACCTCCACCGAGGCATACGTGCCCGGCCGAACCGGAGCGGTGGGCGCGAAGTGAACCAACTTGTTCTGGCGGGTGCGACCGCTCACGAGCGACGGGTCCCGCTTGGTCGGACCCTCGACGACGACCTCCTCGATGCGTCCGACGCGGGCCTCGTGGCGACGCAGCGCACTGCGCTCGACGACGGTGCGGAGGCGCTCGAAGCGGTCCGCCACCACGGACGGATCGACGAACCTGTCTCCCATCAGGGCAGCCTCGGTGCCCTCGCGGGGCGAGAAGATGAAGGTGTAAACGGAATCGAAGTCGGCCTCGGCCGCCACCTCGAGGGTGCACACGAAGTCGTCCTCGGACTCACCGGGGAATCCCACGATGATGTCGGTGGTGACCGCAAGGTCGCCGATGAGCCGGCGCGCCTCGGCGAGACGCTCGAGATAGCGCGCCGCGGTGTAGCCCCTGTGCATCGTCGCGAGAACGACGTCGCTCCCCGACTGCAGCGGATAGTGCAGGTGCTCGCACACGGCATCGGTCCCGCCCATCGCCTCGAGCACATCGGTGCGCATGTCCTTGGGGTGAGGGCTCGTGTAGCGCACGCGACGGATGCCCGGAACGGCGCCGACGCTGCGCAGGAGCTCGGCGAACATCGGTCGTAGGGCGGTATCCGAGCCCGCGCGACGTTCGGCGAGGGCGAGATCGCGGCCGTAACTGTTCACGTTCTGTCCGAGCAGGGTCACCTCGGTGACGCCCTGGCTCGCGAGTTGAGCCACCTCGGCCACGATGTCCTCCGGTCGGCGACTCACTTCCCGGCCGCGCACGGCGGGGACGATGCAATAGGCGCACGTGTTGTCACATCCGATCTGGATGGTGACCCAGGCGTTCCACGTCGTCTCCCGTCGCACGGGGAGGGCGCTCGGAAAGAGAGCATGGTCGTCCACCACGGCCTCGTCGAGGATCTCGGTGACCGGCCCCGACGTCCGCGCGAGATGGAGGAGGTCCGTGGTGCGATGGACGTTGTGGGTTCCCATCACCACGTCCACCCAGGGTGCGCGTCCCCGCACCACTTCCTTGTCCTTCTGGGAGAGGCAGCCGCCCACGACGATGCGGCGACCCTCCCGGGCGTCCTTCCAGGTCTTGAGGTGACCGAGGGTGCCATAGAGCTTGTTGTCGGCGTTCTCGCGGATGCAACAGGTGTTCAGCACGATGACATCGGCATCCGCGTCGGCGTCGGCCCTCACCATGCCGTCGGCCTCGAGCAGGCCGGCGATTCGTTCCGAGTCGTGCTCGTTCATCTGGCACCCGAAGGTGCGCACGACGTACGAGGAGGGGCCGGAGTCCACGGCCTCGAGGCTACCGAGCAGCCGTCGAGGCACGGGACAGAGTCCGGGGAACACAGAAGCCGGGCCCATCGGACCCGGCTCCTGCACAGTGGCACCGCGAAGAAGGACGCGGCACGCGGTCAGTCGATCTCGATCGGCTCCTCGTCCTCCGCCGAGAACGCGGGCTCCTCATCCTGCGCCGGGGTGGCGATGGCGCGAATCTTCTGCTCGATGTCCATCATGATCTCGGGGTGCTCGCGCAGGAAGTCCTTGGCTTTCTCGCGACCCTGACCGAGCTGCTCGCCTTCATAGGTGAACCAGGCACCCGACTTCTTGGCGATCTCCATCTCGACGGCGAGATCGAGCAACGCACCTTCGCGGCTGATGCCCTTGCCGTACATGATGTCAAACTCAGCCTGACGGAAGGGCGGAGCCACCTTGTTCTTCACGACCTTGACCCGGGTACGGGATCCGACGACCTCGGCCCCGTCCTTGATGGCCTCGATGCGGCGGATGTCGAGACGGACCGACGAGTAGAACTTCAGGGCACGACCGCCGGGCGTCGTCTCCGGCGAGCCGAACATGACGCCGATCTTCTCGCGCAACTGGTTGATGAAGATGCAGATGGTGTTCGACCTGTTGAGGTTCGCCGTCAGCTTGCGCAGGGCCTGGCTCATGAGGCGGGCCTGCAGACCGACGTGGGTGTCGCCCATGTCCCCCTCGATCTCGGCCCGCGGGGTGAGTGCGGCCACGGAGTCGATGACGATGACGTCGAGCGCACCGGAGCGGATGAGCATGTCGGCGATCTCGAGCGCCTGCTCACCGGTGTCGGGCTGGGAGATGAGCAGCTGGTCGATGTCGACGCCGATGGACTTGGCGTAGACCGGATCCATGGCGTGCTCGGCATCGACGTAGGCGCAGATGCCCCCGTTGCGCTGAGCCTCGGCCACGACGTGCATGGCGAGGGTGGACTTGCCCGAGGACTCCGGGCCATAGATCTCCACCACGCGGCCGCGGGGCAGACCCCCGACGCCGAGGGCGAGGTCCAGGGGCAGGGCTCCGGTGGGGATGGCTTCGATGGCCATGGACCCCTTCTCGCCCATCCGCATGATGGACCCCTTGCCGAACTGCTTGTCGATCTGGGCGAGGGCCGCTTCGATGGCCTTGTCGCGCTCCGGGCTCGGTGTGCTCATTTTTCTGTGCCTTTCTGGTGTGTTCCCGCCTCCTGGGAGGGAACGACGGACTGTAGGGATGGGGTGTGCGTACGAACGACAGCAGTGTATTTACGAACACCTGTTCGGTCAAGTATTTCCCGAGATCCCGCCCCACGCGGGGCAGGTCGGGGCTCATGTGGCCCGCCCCGAGCCATGTGGGGCAGCAAAAACGGGCCTACCGGGAGGCCGAATGGGAGGCCTGCCAGGCACGGGCCGCCGCCAGATCCTCGTCCGAGGGGGCCCGAATGAGCAGATCCACTCCGAACCACACCGAATAGGTCAGGGGGTAGCTGAGGATGGGAACCGCGACGGCGAGGACGCCCGCGACGACGAGCAGGGGCACGAGGCCCACCCCGAAGAGCACCGACACGACCATCCACGCGATGATCGAGCCGAACGTGAGGAACACGCCCATGGTGGCGGCCCCGAGTTCGAAACCCTCGTAGCCCCTCTCCCACTGCAGGCCGCAGGTCTGGCACTCGGGATGCTTTCCGTACCAGGAGCGGAAGAAGCCCCCGCGTCCCCCGCACCATGCACAACGACGCACCAGACCCCGCAGGATCATCCGAGGAAGCGCCGGGCGCTTCTGGTCATGAACGGAGTTCGGTGACGAATTCATCGAAGACGGAAGCATAACGCAGAGCATCCTCCTCGGAATGGGCCACCGAGATGAGCCATTGTTCGTCGAGACCCGGGGGCAGGAGGATCCCCCGGTTGATGCCGTGCATCCACTGGGCGAACGCGATGTCGAAGTCGGTGGCCTTGTAGTCGCGGTAGTTGCGGATGGGTTCCTCGGCCCACGTCACGCAACCCTTGGCCCCGAACTCGACCGTGTGCGCCGGAAGTCCGGCGGCATCGATGATGTCCTGACACGCCCGCACGAGACGACCGTTGCGGGCGACCGTCTCCGCCGTCGCCTCGGGGGTGCACACCTCGGCGAGCACCGCGCGGGTCGCGGCCATGACGAGGGGATTGCCGTTGTAGGTGCCGAGGTGCAGCACTCGCCCAGCGGTGATCTGGTCCATGCACTCGGCCGTGCCACCGAAGGCACCCACCGGCAGTCCCCCGCCGATGCTCTTGGCGAGGCACACCAGGTCGGGAAGGACGCCGAAGAATCCCGTGGCTCCCGACCATCCCGCGGTGATGCCGGTCTTGACCTCGTCGAAGATGAGCAGGGTGCCGTGGCGGCGGGTGATCTCGCGCACCGCCTCCAGGTAGCCCGGCTGAGGCATGCAGATGCCGATGTTCTCCATCACCGGTTCGACGATGAAGGCGGCCACGTCCCCGCCCGCCAGCACCCTCTCGAGCGCCTCGGGGTCGTTGTAGGGAATGACGAGCGTGTCGGCGAGCACGGCCCGGGTGATCCCCGCCGTGGACGGAACCGGGACCGGTGCATGGGCCGGGCCGGCCGCATCCAGAGGGGGCTTCATCGAGATCATGACCTCGTCGTGGTGGCCGTGGTAGCCGCCCTCGACCTTGACGATCCTCTCGCGCCCGGTCACCCCGCGCGCGACACGGATGGCGTCCATCGTCGCCTCGGTCCCCGAGTTGGTGAACCGCCACATGGGCAGCCCGTAACGATCGGCGAGCAGTTCGGCCACGTCGGCGTTCATCTCGCAGGGGGTGACGAAGAGGGTGCCGTTGTCGAGTTGCTCCTCGACGGCCCGACGCACGAGGGGGTTCACGTGGCCGGCGAACAGGGCGCCGAAGCCCATGTCGTAGTCCACGTACCGGTTGCCGTCGACGTCCTCCATCCATGCGTCCCGGGCGCTGCGCACGACGATGGGATGGGGGTCGTAGGCCTGGAAACTGGAGGGCACGCCGAGGGGCAGCACCTTCCTCGCACGGGTGTTGGCACGCTGGGAACCCGTGGTCCGCTCCGCGTAGACCTGCAGCTCCCGCTTCGTGACTTCTCTGGCCTTGTCGGCCAGTCTGGTGCGCAACGCGTGGTTCGTTGCCGACATTGGTATCACCCCGATTGACGGTCCCACCCAGCCTACTGGGGACGCGTCCTCGGCCGACCGTCCCGGGAGTTGGGAGCCCCCTGCGCCCGTGGCAGACTGGACTCTCACTTGGTGGGCGTAGCTCAGCTCGGTTAGAGCGCCAGGTTGTGGCCCTGGAGGTCGGGGGTTCAAGTCCCCTCGCTCACCCCACGTTCGGGCCGGCACCGATTCGCGTCGGTGCCGGTCACGGAACGGTCGCCGTCCGGCACCCGCAGGGGACATCGCATGTTGGTGGGAATCGACGCCGGCGACCTATTGTGGGTGGCGCGCGCCTTTAGCTCAGCTGGTAGAGCAACGGACTCTTAATCCGCAGGTCCTGGGTTCGATCCCCAGAGGGCGCACCATGGTGACTTCGGTCCGGACTCACCGCGTGAAG
>JBDLRG010000029.1:0-13844 GCA_039800125.1 Actinomycetota bacterium | reverse complement strand
ACCTCTACGGACCCGGCGACAAGTTCCATCCCGGGGTGTCCCACGTCATTCCCGCCCTCGTCAAGAAGTGCGTGGAGGCAGTCGAGTCCGGGGCCCCCGCCGTGGAGGTGTGGGGAACGGGGTCGGCGAGCCGCGAGTTCCTCTATGTCGACGACGCGGCCGACGCCATCGTGCGCGCGGCCGAGC
Source organism: Actinomycetota bacterium (assembly GCA_039800125.1). Taxonomy (GTDB): domain Bacteria; phylum Actinomycetota; class Acidimicrobiia; order Acidimicrobiales; family Ilumatobacteraceae; genus UBA2093. The sequence goes on along the minus strand of JBDLRG010000029.1, from coordinate 13,658 downwards.
TGCACGACGGCACCGAGCCGATCAACCTCGGTGCGAACCGGGAGGTGACGATCCGGGAACTCGTGGAGCTCGTTTCGCGCACGGTCGGATTCACGGGCGGGATCGAGTGGGACGCGTCGCGTCCGGACGGTCAACCACGACGCCGCATCGATCCGTCGCGCGCCCATCGCTTGCTCGGTTGGCGCGCCGACACCGATCTCGCCGACGGGTTGCGCGCCACCGTCGAGTGGTATCTCGCCCACCGCGAGCTCGCCGAACGGGACCCCGGGAACTGACCCCGTACACTCCGGGCGTGTCGTTCCCCCCGCCCGTCCTCGAGCACTGCACGAGGCATCCCGACCGGCCGACCGGGAGGCACTGCACGCGCTGCGAGCGTCCCGCGTGCAACGACTGCCTGGTGCAGGCCGCCGTGGGCTCGCTGTGCAGCGACTGCGTCAGGCGGTCGCGACCCGCCCGCTCGCAGCGGATGCGCAACCGCTGGGCGAGCCAGCGCACACCGTTCACCGTCGCGATCATCGTCGTCAACGTCGCCGTCTTCCTGTGGCTGTCCGTCGGGGCGGCCATGCCCGATTCGTTCGGCGGCGTCAACCAGAACGAGTTCGACCTCGCCCTGTCGAAGGTGTTCATCGACGACGGTCAGTGGTGGCGGCTCGTCACCTCCGGATTCCTCCACTTCGGCGCGTTCCACATCGGCATGAACATGCTCCTGCTCTGGCAGTTGGGCTCGATCCTCGAGCCGGCCCTCGACCGCGGGCGCTTCGTCCTGCTCTACCTGGCCTCGCTCATGGGCGGCGCCGCCGGTGCCCTCCTCGTCACCCCCGACGCCCTGACGGGGGGCGCCTCGGGTGCGGTGTTCGGTCTGATGGCGGCGGCCACCGTCGCCTTCCAGCAACGGGGGGTGAATCCCTTCCGCATCGGCATCGGCACGATCCTCGTGATCAACCTCGTCATCACCTTCACCGTGCCCGGCATCTCGGTGGGCGGTCACGTGGGCGGCGCGATCATGGGCGGCGTCTGCGGCTGGGCCATGCTCGAACCCCGGTGGATGAGGCGCGAAGAATGGGCCGGATGGGTCGCTCCCCTCGCGGGCATCGCGGTGGCCCTCTTCCTCGTGTACGTCGTCGCATGAGCCTGTCGTCCCTCCCCGCATCGTCGACGCGGACGCGCCCCGACACGGATGCGACGACCGCCACCGGGGAGCCGATCGTGGCCCACATCGTCAAGACCGAACCCGGCGAGGACGCCGCGGCCAAGGTGCTCGAGGCCCGCATCACCGGCACGTCGCTCGAGGCCCTGTGCGGGCACGTGTGGGTGCCCTCGCGCGACCCGCGACAGGTGCCGATGTGCGAGGCGTGTCGGGAGATCTACGAGACCTACCGCATGTTCAACGACGGACTGAACGAGCGCCCCGCCGACTGACCGCTCAGCGGAAGTCGCGGCTCGGCACGGTCGCCGGCGCGAGCAGGGGCGAGAGCGTCTCGGCCACCACGTTCACCGCACCGTCCGCCCTCTGGATCCGGCCACGCACGAGCAACGCCGGGGCGTCGCGCGCGACGTCGCGGTGGCGCATCCAGCATCCGCGCGAGCACACGACGTTCATCAGTCCCGTCTCGTCCTCGAGGCTGATGAACGTCGTGCCTCCCGCGCTGGGCGGACGCTGCCGGTGCGTCACGAGGCCGGCGATCGTCACCCGTGATCCGTCCTCCGTGGCGGCGAGTGCCTCCGCCGTCGTCACGCCGCGGGCGTCGAGTTGTGAGCGCAGGAACACGGTGGGGTGTCCGTCGGGGGAGATGCCCGTGGCCCACAGGTCGGCCACGGCCACCTCGACGGGCTCCATCCCCGGCAGCACCGGGCGCGTGGTGAGACCGAGCATGCCGCGCAGGCGGTCCCCCGCGGGGGGATGCGACCCCGCCTCCCACAACGCGTCGCGCCGCCCCGCACCGAGCGACGAGAACACCCCGGCCGTGGCCATGGCCTCCATCTGGGCCCGGTTGATGCGCGGCACCCTCTCGGAAAGGTCCTCCATCGACGCATACGGGGCACCGGCGGCGATCTCACGCGCGAGTGCGGCACCCACGCCCCGCACCGACCCGATGCCGAGACGCACCGCCAGACCGCCGCGGGACCCGGCGCACTCCTCGAGCACGGCACCGGCGCCCGAGGCGTTGATGTCGGGCGTGTGCACCACGACCCCGTGACGGCGCGCGTCGCGCACGAGCGTGTGGGGCGACCAGAAACCCATGGGCTGGGCGTCGAGCAGCGCGGCGCAGAAGATCGCCGGCTCGTGCAGTTTGATCCATGCCGAGGCGTAGACGAGGTAGGCGAAGCTCACCGAGTGGCTCTCGGGGAATCCGTAGCTGGCGAAGGCGGCCATCTTGTCGAAGATGGCCGCGGCGACGTCGCGCGGGATGCCGCGCTCGGCCATCCCCGCGTGCAGGCGCTCCTCGAGTTCCTTCATGCGTGCCCGCGACCGCTTCGAACCCATCGCCTGGCGCAACCGGTCGGCCTCGGCGGGGGTGAAGCCGGCGACGTCGATGGCCATCTGCATGAGCTGTTCCTGGAACAACGGCACGCCGAGGGTCTTGGCCAGCGAGTTCTCCAGCAGGGGATGCAGATAGGTCACCTCCTCCTTGCCGTTGCGCCGTCGGATGTAGGGGTGCACCGAACCGCCCTGGATGGGGCCCGGACGAATGAGGGCCACCTCCACCACGAGGTCCCAGAAGGTGCGCGGTCGCAGGCGCGGCAGGGTGGACATCTGGGCGCGCGACTCCACCTGGAAGACCCCCACCGTGTCGGCCCGGCACAGCATCTCGTACACCTCGTCCTCCTGGGGGATGGTCGCGAGGTCGAGGGGCGCCCCGCGGTGACGGGCGAACAGGGCGCGGGCGTTCGACAGGGCCGAGAGCATCCCCAGGCCGAGGAGGTCGAACTTGACGAGACCGATCGCGGCGCAGTCCTCCTTGTCCCATTGCAACACGCTGCGGTTCTCCATGCGTGCCCACTCCACCGGGCACACCTCGACGATGGGGCGATCGCACATCACCATCCCGCCCGAGTGGATGCCGAGGTGGCGGGGCATGCCCTCGGCCTCCGCTGCCATCTCCAGTACGAGGGGCGGGATGTCGCAGTCGGGGCGACCGATCGAGGACGCCACCGTCCCCCATGCATCCACCTGCCGACTCCACGCGTCCTGCTCGGCCGCGCCGTGACCGAGGGCGCGGGCCATGTCGCGCACCGCCGAACGCGGACGGTAGGTGATGACGTTGGCCACCTGGGCGGCGTGCAGACGACCGTGTCGCTCCCAGACGTACTGGATGACCTCTTCGCGTCGGCCGCTCTCGATGTCCACGTCGATGTCGGGCGGACCGTCGCGCTCGGGCGAGAGGAAGCGCTCGAACAACAGACCGAGAGCCACCGCGTCGGCCTTGGTGATGCCGAGCGCGAAGCACACCGCGCTGTTGGCCGCGCTGCCCCGGCCCTGGCACAGGATCCCCCGTTCCTCGCAGAAACGCACGATGTCCCACACCACGAGGAAGTAGCCGGCGAACCCGAGCGCGTCGATGACCGACAGTTCGTGGTCGATCGTGCGCCACGCCCGGGTGCACAGGTCGCCGTCGCCGCCACGCGGGCCGTAGCGGCGGGTCGCACCGTCCTCGACGAGCGCCCGCAGGTGGGACATCTCGTCCCTGTCCTCCGGACAGGGGAAGGGCGGCAGGCGCGGTGCAACGAGGGCGAGGTCGAAGGCCGCGGCCGCCGCCACCTCGACGGTGCGTTCGACGACACCGGGATGACGCGCGAAGCGGCGCGACTGTTCGGCGCCCGACCTCAGGAACGCCGTCGCGGCGGCGGGGAGTTCGTGGTCGATCTCGTCGAGGGACGAACGCCGGCGCACCGCGGCGAAGGCCGCCGCCAGCCGGTGCCGAGCGGGCACCGCGTACGCCACGTCGTTCGTCGCCACGCACTCGACACCCACCGACGTCGCGACGCGCACCATCTGGTCGTTGCGCACCGCGTCGAGCGGATCGCCGTGGTCCCACAGTTCGACGAGGACGTTGTCGCGACCGTGCATCTCGGTGAGCAGGCCGAGCGCGCGCACCGCCTCGGCCGGACCGTGCTCGAACAGGGCGCGCGGCACCGCTCCGCGGACACCACCGGTGAGCACCGTGCAGGACCCGGCCAGGGTGGAGGCCACCGTGGCGGCATCGAACACGGGCGCGCCCTTGCTGCCGGCGAGTTGACCCTCGCTCACCGCGCGCGCCATGCGGGCGTAGCCCGACGGGCCGCGGGCGATCACCACGATGTCCCCTGGGGAGGCCCACGGGCCGGTGCAGGAGATCTCGGTGCCGAAGAGGGTCGGCACACCGAGTTCCCGGGCGGCGCCGGCGAAGCGGACCACGCCGTAGAGACCGTTGCGATCGGTGAGGGCGAGCCCCGCGAGGCCGAGTGCGGCGGCGCGGTCAGCGAGTTCCTCGGGGGAGGACGCTCCCTCGAGGAAGGAGAAGTTCGATCGGCAGTGCAGTTCGGCGTAGGGCACCGCGTGCGGGGACCGGGATCCGTACATCCCGGCACACTACCGAACATATGTTCGCCTTTTTCGGGCCGGGACTTCCCCGCGGCCACGGGGAGACCGGGTCAGTCGGAACGGTGCAGGCGGCGCCGGGCGGCCTCGAGGGCTCCGGCGAGGGCGGCATCGGCCATGAGGGCGGCATCGGCCCATGCGAACCAGTCCGCCTCCGGGCTCTCCCCCGCCGCCGGTTCGGGATCGACGAGGGGCGAGGAGAGCAGGAAGCGCAGATCGAGATGGGTGTGTCCGCGGGGTCCGGGGTGCACGTCGACGTGCACGAACGAGTCGTCGCCGAACCATGGCCGCACCGGCAGGCCCGTCTCCTCGCGGGCCTCGCGCACCGCCGCGGCGAGGGGATCCTCTCCGGCCTCGATGTGGCCGCCGGGTTGGATCCACATCTCGAGGCTCTTGTGGAGATGGAGCACGGTGCGACCCGCGTCCTCGCTCACGACGATGGCCGACGCCGTGACGTGCACCGGATCGGCCGACTCGTCGAAGGGACGTGCGAGCAGGGGCGCCACGCGACGGAACTCGGCGATCGACACCCGTTCGCGCGCATCGACGGGCTCGTGTGCGTCGAGCAGCCGGCACCACCGGTCGATCGACGTCATGTCCATGGGACGAGTGTTCCATGCGGCCGACACCGATCCCGTGTCGGCTCGCCGGACCTCAGTCGTGGCGCGCGAGCAACGACCACGCACCGTCCTCGAGACCCACGAGGAGCACCCCCGTCGAGCCGCGGGTGTCGCGCACGAGCAGCTGCAGGCGCACGTGGCGTCGACGACGACGGGCGTCCCACCATCTCTCCTCCACCGGCCAAGGCCCGGCCCGGCGCAGCACCTCCCAGCAGAACGCACCGGCGCGCAGCAGCACCGGTTCGGGAACGAGTTCGTGGCGGGCCGTCACCTGCACGGGCACACCGCCCTCACCGAGCAGTTCGGCGGCCAGGGCGCGGGTCAGCACGCGGGCGGGCACGGGGCGCGGGAGGGACCCCGACCACTCGCGCGGCGCCCCCTCCCCGCTCTCCACCCGACGCAACGCCCCCTCCTCGTCGGCCAGGTCCACGTGGCCCACCGGCACGCGCGCGTAGACCCGCGCCGGATCTCGGCCGCCCTCCCAACGCGGCACCGACACCTCGACACGCGGATCCACCGCCGCCGCGAGAGACGCGGCGCGTGCGGCGCGTTCGCTGTTCTCGCGACGGCCGCCCCACAGCAGGGGCTGCACCGCGAGATGCGCCCGGCATTCAAGGGCCGCCACCTCCACCGCCGTGACGCCCCACGCGGCGGAATCGCCGCCGGACGCGCCGGTCACCTGCGCCGCGACGCGCGAGACGATGCCCGCCGCCCCGAAGCCGCGCGTCTCCGTCCAGATGCGGCTCGTCCTGGCGCCGTCGTCCCTCTCGCAGGTGATCAGCAGACGCACGCACTGACGACCGTGCGCCGCCACGCGGGCGACGAGATCCTCGGCGGTCGGTCGCACCGCGGCCGCCACGATCATCGCGTCGTCCACCGGGTCCTCGAAGGTCACGATGGCGGTGTGGGCGCGGGGAACCGCTGCCGGATCGAAGATGCGCACGTCGCCACCCGACACGAGCACGTGCACGCGTCGGCCCTGTTCGCCGAAACGGTCCACGAGCGCGGGTTCCCCGAGTGCGGCCACCGCCCCGCAGGTGCGCAGACCGAGACGGCCGAAGAGATCCACGACGACGGGATCCACCTCGCCCACCCGGGCGAGGGCGGCCACGGGCAGCGAGGCGAGGAACCCTGCCGTGTCCTTGTCTTCCACCACCCGGGGCGACCCCGCGACGTGGGCCATCCGGGCCGCCGCGGCGGCGGCGAACCGGGAACCGGCGATGCCCACGCCCCACCCGGTCCGGGCTGTCGCCGTCACCTCGAGGCCGGCGACGAGGGCATGGAGACGCGCCGCCAGGGCCCGGTCACCCCCGAAATAGCGCGACGGGCCGCGCGCCGGGAACACGAGGGTGCCCGTGTCCTCCACCTCGATGAGCGCGGCCACGTCGGACACGGCCCGCACCACGGACTCGAAGGCGTGACGGGCCATCTCCTCCCCGTTCCATGCCTCCTCCCAACCGGGGAAGACGAGGATCACCGATCTCGTCGCCGCACGTCCCGCCATGGCCGGCCCCTAGTGATGCCGTGACGCATCGGCGGCCGGCATCTGCAGCACGCACATCGGTGACCCGTGCACCCGTCGCCCCGTGGCGCGCACCTCCACCGTGCGGGCCCGGGCGTGCAGGTCGAAATCCCAGGAACGGGTGCGCGCCCGCAACGAGACGTCGACGGCGAAGACCCCGGGGGCGCCGGCGAACACGAGGACCGCTCCCGCGGCCCGGGCCCGCGAGGCGAGTCGCCGTGCCTCCGCATCGCCGCACGCGGGTGCCTCGGCGACGACGACGTCGAAACCGTCGAGCAACGCGCCCAGCACGCGCAGGCGCCGCTCGTCGCGCCCCGGCCCCTCGCCGCTCGAGACGCACACGGTGCGCTCGAGTGCCACGCCGTTCTCGTGTGCCGCGAGGAGACCCGCATGGTCCATGTCGAGCAGCACGAGCCACGACCCCTCCCGCGTGGCCGGCGCCACGAGCGTCCACAGCAGCGACAGGGGTGCATCCCCGCCGCAGGCATAGACGCGACCGCGCTCCACCCCGCCGCGCGGCAGGAGCGGGGCGAGCGCCACCGGAGCGGGCAGGGTGCCGAGGCCGGCATCGTCGAGGGCGGCGACATCGGCGGCGAGACGACCGGCCGTGGTGACGCGGTCACGCAGGCGCGCAGGGACGAGGTCGGCGGGCGAGGCGACAGGAATGTGGGCCATGCCCGCAGGGTACCGAACAGGTGTTCGGTCGATGCCCTCCGGGGGCGGGCCGGGTCAGCCGTTCTTGGTGGCCCAGCGCTCCCGGGCGAGACGGCTGCGCTCGGCGAGATGCGCGGGAATGCGGGAATCCCCCGCAGAAGGACCGTCGGCGCCGGGAGCAGCCGCCGCCTCAGGGGCCGCTTCAGCCACGAGATCCTCGGGTCGCGGCGGGGTCATGCCCGGCTTCCAGTACTGGTACAGGTCGCGCACGATGTTCTCGAGGCCGTCGGCAGAGGCCCCGGGGGCCAGGGTCACGGTGACGATGTTGGAGAACACGTGGACGCCACCCACCTTGCCCGTCTCGAAGAGCCGGCGGGCGAGCACAGCGGCCGAACGCGGCCCGACGGCCTCAGCGGCGGAACCGAAGCCTTCGTGTCCCATGCCCGTGAGGGACCGGTTCGTCTCGAACCTCACGACGGAGGGCGAGGCGCCCTGCTTCTCCTCGACGGCGACCGGCTGACCCATGCCGTGAGGCTAGTCACCGCGGCCCCGGCTTCGCCGACCCATCGGGTGCGCCGATACCGTACGCCCCGAGGTGCGGACCCGGGTCCGTGCCCCCGACCCGCAGGAGTCCCCCATGTCCGACATCGATCTCGACACATTCCAGGCCGAGGCCCTCGCCTTCCTCGAGGCCAACGCCGTCCGACGACCCGCCGAGAAGGCATTCGTGTGGGGCGAGGGCTCCGACACCTTCTACCGCGAGCGCGACCGTGCCGCCGAGAGCGCCGAGGCCGAGGAGGCCAAACGGTGGCGTCAGAAGAAGTTCGACGCCGGCTTCGGCTGGGTCTCGGGACCGGTGAAGCACGGCGGTCGCGGACTGCCCCCCACCTACGACCGTGCCTGGCGCCAGCTCGAATCTCAGTTCAAGGTGCCCGACCAGGGTTCGTTCGCGATCAGCCTCGGCATGGTGGCGCCGACCATCGAGGCCCACGGCAGCGAGCGCGCCGTCGACCTCTATCTCCGTCGTCTGTGGCGCGGGGAGATCATCGGTGCACAGCTCTTCTCCGAACCCGGCGCCGGATCGGACCTGGCCTCGCGCACCACGCGCGCGGTGCGCGACGGCGACGAGTGGGTCATCACCGGACAGAAGGTGTGGACCTCGGGTGCCCATTATTCGGACATCGGCGAGGTCCTCTGCCGCACCGATTGGGACATGCCCAAGCACAAGGGTCTCACCGCCTTCATCATCGACCTGAAGGACCCCGCCGTCGAGATCCGCCCCCTGCGCCAGATGACCGGGGGCGCGAGCTTCAACGAGGTGTTCTTCAACGAACTGCGCGTGCCCGACGACCACCGCCTCGGCGACGTGAACAACGGCTGGGGCGTCGCGCTCACCACGCTGATGAACGAGCGCGCCTCGATCGGTGACAACAATGCCGGTGACGCGAATCTCCTCGTGCGCGTGCGCGCGATGGTGGCCCACTACGGCCTCGACAAGGACCCTCTCGTGCGTCACGAACTGGCCGACCTCATCATGAACTACCGCATCGCCGCTCTCAACGCCATGCGCACCGCGGCCCAGGCCAAGGCCGGCAAGACCCCGGGACCGGAGGGTTCGATCTCGAAGATGGTGCTCGTCAACAACCAGGCCCGTCTCGTGCGTTTCCTCTCCCATGTGCTCGGGCCCAAGCTCGTCGCCGACTCGGGCGAGTGGGGAACCTACGCCTGGTCGTCCATGGTGCTGGGTGCCGCCGGACTGCGCATCGCGGGCGGCTCGGACGAGGTCATGCGCAACATCGTGGGCGAGCGGGTGCTCGGTCTCCCCAAGGAGCCGGGGATCGATTCGAAGTCGGCCTTCAAGGACATCCGCACGTCCTGATCAGACACCGCCGAGGTTCCACGACCTCCGGTGGAGGTCCGTGGTGCCGCACCGGGCGATGGCCTCGGTGTGGCCCGCCGAGCCGTACCCCTTGTTGCCGGCCCATCCATAGGAGGGATGGAGACCGTCGAGGCGCACCATGAGGGCGTCACGGGCCACCTTGGCCAGCACGCTGGCCGCCGCCACGCAGGCCACGTCGCGATCGGCCTTGGCCCGCAGGACCACGCGCGGGCCCTCGTGCTCCTCGAGGAGGAACGAGGTCGTTCCGTCGAGAACCACCACCTCGGGGGTCGCGAGGAGCGCGCCGAGCGCCCGGCTTCCCGCCAGTCCGAGCGCCGCCATGATGCCGAGGCGGTCGATCTCCTCCGCGCTCGCCTCCCCGAGTGCCCAGGCCGCGCACCACTGCTCGATGACCGGAACCATCGCCTCGCGACGTCGCGGCGTGAGCAGTTTGGAATCGGCGAGACCCTCGGGAACGGGACCGGTGCGCGCATCGACGACGACCACTCCGACCATGACCGGACCGGCGAGTGCGCCGCGTCCCACCTCGTCCATGCCGGCGACGGTGCGCGCACCCTTTCCGATGAGTTCGTCCTCGACATCCCTCGTCGGAACGACCCGTGCCATGGCGCCAGCGTAGGCTCCGTCCCGTGAACCGACGCTCCCCCGTCACCGTCGGTCCCCACGTGTACAGCCCCGAGGACGCGCGCCGCACCGTGGCCGCTCTGCCCCAACTCTGGGCGCATCACCTGTGGGACAGTTCCGTCGGCGAGGGCTGGATGGCGGGTGCGCGCGGCTTCGTGGCCGAGGTCGCGTCCCTGGCCGGCGCACCCCTGCCCCCGCTCGACGACGTCGGTCCGGCGATCGGAGCGGTCGCGGAGTCGATCGCGGCGCGATGGGACGACACCGACGACGAGCGCATCGGCGCCGTCATCGCCGCGATGTGGCGCTTCTTCCCGACGATGCGCGCCCTCGACGTGGACCGCTCCGCGACCGTCGTCGGCCTGCACGCCTCCCGCGGGTTGCCCAAGGCTCCGCTCGAGCGCACCGAGGTGGAGTGGACGGGACTCGCCGGCGACGTGCGCCGCAGCAGGGCCCTGCACGGGCGTCCCTGGCAGGCGTTGTGCCTCTGGTCCGCCGACGTGCTCGCCTCGCTCACCGCCGCCGGCCATCCCCTCGTGCCCGGTGGCGTCGGGGAGAACATCCTGCTCGCCGGCGTCGACTGGCGCGCGATGCGGCCCGGCGTGCACCTGCGCATCGGGGCGGTGCGCGCGGTGGTGACGGCCTACACGATCCCGTGCGCGAACATCGCCCCGTTCTTCGCGGACGGCGACCCGTCGCTCCTCCACCACGAGAAGGGTGACTCGAGCCGGGTGTACGCGCTCGTGCAGCGCACGGGCCCGGTGGCCGTCGGCGACACGGTCGAGATCTTCACCGACCGCTGATCGCGGTCAGTCGCCGCCGGGACCGGGTGCGGGCAACAATGTCTCGCCCGCGGCCTCGGTGCTGTGCCACCCGGGAGCCGCGTCGCCGGCTGTGACGACGAGACCGGCCGGACCCGACGTCTCCCACAGCAGGGCCGGTCTCGCGCCGTGCCAACGCACCGCGTAGGAGACGGTGCGCCACGGATCGGCCACGAGACCATGACCCTCGAAGGCCGAGCCCCACCAGGCGCGCGGAATGCCGCGCGACAGGAACGCACACGAGCCGCCCGAGGGCGACGGTGCACAGAGGATGGACTCGATCCAGGCGATGCCGGCGACCCCGTCGGGACTCTCCACGGGCGGTGCCTCCACGGGTCGGTCCGCCAGACGCAGCCACGACGAGCCGATGTCGGCCGCGGCGCGCTCGTCCCCGAGCAACACGCACGCGCGCGCACCGGTGGCCAGCAGGTGGGGGGTGTCCCAGGCGAGCACCTTCGCGCGCTTCTCGGCGCGCAGCCTCCGCTGCACCTCGTCGGCCACCTCGAGGATCGCGTCGTGGTGCACCTCCCCGAGGCGCACGCGCTCGACCGCCGAGTCCTCCCCTCCCGCGCCGAGGAGGATGTCGCACCGTGTCCGGGCGACGCCGGCGACGATCGAGTGGTCGTCGAGCACGATGCGCGAGGCGACGGAGCACGCCGTCTCCCACCCGCGCACCACCGTCTCGTGTCCCGGGAGGTCGGTGGGGAGAAGTCCTGTGCGCGGCGCACCATGGGCGATGCCGATGCGCACGCTGGAGCGGTGCCCCAGAGGGAGCACCACGGATCCCGTCGGAAGGTCGATGCCGGCCGGCGGATTCTCCGAGAGGACCCGCGTGGCCAGGATGTCCCGGCGCGTCACCGCGACGGCGACACTGGCGGCGGTCTCGTTCTCGAATTCGACGATCGTGATTCCCCCGGCATCCGCGGTGCACCAGATGCGTTGGACGATGTCGCCGGCCCCCACGCGCATGCGCGTCTCGGCCACGGGGAACCCCGCGTACCAGCGCTGGCGCACGCTCGGCTCGGTCCCCGGCGAGTACCACCGGTCGTCACCGGCGACGTGCCAGTCGAGGGACGTCGTGCCGTCGAGGGGCGAGATTCCGCCGTGCGCGTCGACGACCGCGCGCCACGGCGCGCCGCGCACGCCGACGAGTCGGCCGACGGCCCGATTCACCGGATCTCCGGCTTGGCGCTGCGCGACATGAGAGCCACGAGCGCCTCGTCCACGGGGGTCCCCTCGTGGCACACGCGCACGACCTGTTCGACGATGGGCATGTCCACCCCGTGCGCGGCGGCGAGTTCGAGCAGGACACGGGAGCTGCGCACACCCTCGGCGACCATCTTCGTGCCCCCGAGGATGTCCTCGAGGCGCTCGCCGCGACCCAATCGCATGCCGGTGCTCATGTTGCGGCTCGCGGTCGAGGAGCAGGTGGCGATGAGGTCGCCGACCCCGGCGAGTCCCGCCACCGAGAGCGCGTCGCCCCCGAGGGCCACGGCGAGGCGGGTCATCTCGGCCAGTCCCCGGGTGATGAGCGCCGCCTTCGTGTTCTCACCCAGACCGAGACCATGAACGATCCCCGAGGCGATGGCGATGACGTTCTTGACGACGCCGGAGATCTCGCATCCCGTCACGTCCGAATTCGTGTAGACGCGGAAGTGCGGCGCGGAGAAGAGCTCCTGCAGGGCACGGGCGATGACGGCATCGTCGATGGCCACCACGGCCGCGGCGGGTTGGCCCGCGGCAATCTCGGAGGCGAGGTTCGGCCCGGTGAGGACCGCCACGGGATGCCCGGGCAGGACCTCACCCGCCACCTCCGACATCCGCAGACGGGTGCCTTCCTCGAGGCCCTTCGACAGGCTCACCACCGGCACCCAGGCACGCACGTGCGGCGCGGCCTCGACGAGCACAGACCGGAAACCCTGCGAGGGCACGGCCATGACCACCACGTCGGCGTCGGCCACGGTCTCGCGGAGCGAGGCACTTGCCCGCAGGTCGGCATGCAACTCCGCCCCGGGGAGGAACTCGGGATTGGCGTGCACGGTGTTGACCGCATGGACGACCTCGGGGCGCCGGGCCCACAGGACCGTGGGACCGTGGGCGGCCGTGAGGGAGGCGACGGTCGTGCCCCACGATCCCCCACCCACGACGGCGATCCTCATCGTTCCCGCGGTGCCGACGACCATTGCCCCACAGTAGGCGAGGCCCGCATGCCCCACCCCAGAGGCTTCGTAGGCTGGCACGGTGCGCATCGCCGTCGTCATTCCCGTCAAGTCGTTCCGACTGGCCAAGGGTCGACTCGCGGGTGTCCTCGATGCGACCCGGCGCGAGGCTCTCGCGCGCGAATGTGCGGCCCGGGTCGTGTCGGCCGCCGCGCCCCTCCCGGTGTTCGTGGTGTGCGACGACGACGAGGTGGAACGCTGGGCCCGCGATCTGGGGGCGTCGGTCGTGCGCTGCGATGCCCCCGGACTCGACGTCGCCGTGGCGGCGGGCCGCCGAGCGGCGGCGACGGCGGGTGCCGAGCACCTCGTCGTGGCCCATGCCGACCTCCCGCTCGCCCATCGACTCGACCATGTCGTCCGACCCGGAGTGGTGACTCTCGTGCCCGATCGTCACCGGGACGGCACCAACGTGCTGGCCTTCCCCATCGACTCCGATTTCGCCACCGCATACGGCCCGGGCAGCTGGGCGAACCACCTGCGGGCCGCGGGAATCGCCGGTCTGCCGGTCGAGACCATCGAGGACGCAGACCTCGCCCTCGACGTCGACGATGCCGCCGACCTCGACGAGCTCGTCCGCAGGAGAGAGAAGGACACCCCGTAGTGAGCGCCAACGACCCCGGTCAACCACCCGCGGCGCCGAACGCCACGAGCACCAACCTGTCGCCTCCCGCCTCCGCCCTGGCCATCGGGGCGCATCCCGACGACGTCGAGTTCGGGTGCGG
>JBDLRG010000028.1:0-7011 GCA_039800125.1 Actinomycetota bacterium | reverse complement strand
CGACACATGGGGCGGGTTCCATGCCCGGGCCAACGCCCTTGCCGCGGACATGGTGTCGGCGGGAATCGGTCGCGGGGCCAAGGTCGCCCAGTATCTCCACAATTGTCCCGAGTACCTCGAGTCCGTGTTCGGGTCCTTCCTCGGTGGTTTCGTGCCCGTGAACACGAACTACCGCTACGGAGCCGACGAGATCGTCTATCTCTTCGACAACTCCGACGCCGAGGCGGTGGTGTTCCACGGGGCGTTCGCCCCGCTGCTCGCCGGCGTGCGCGGGCGTCTGCCGGGCGTGAAGCGCTGGTACATGGTGGCGGATGACTCGCTCGACGTCGTGCCGGAGTGGGCCACCGACTACGCGGTGGTCGTCGGCTCGCCGGCCGACGAGGTGGTGCCTGCGTCGCCCTTGACGGGCGACGACATGTTGTTCCTCTACACGGGGGGCACCACGGGCATGCCCAAGGGTGTGATGTGGCGTCACGAGGACCTCATCACCGTGCTCGGACGCGGCGCCCACGCCATCTACGGCATCCCCGAGGGAGACGACGTCGACGAACTCATCGCCCGGGTCGGGTCGGAGTGGCCGAGTCATACGACGCACGTGGCCTGTCCGCTCATGCACGGAACGGGACAGTTCTCGGCGTTCATCGCGCTCGCCCTCGCCGGGGCGGTCTCCACCTCGGTGAACAGGACGTTCGATGCGGTGTCGTTGTGGGACGACGTGTCACGGCACCGGGCGAGCGCGGTGGTGATCGTGGGGCAGGCGTTCGCGGGTCCCATGCTCGAGGCACTCGATGCCTCCCCGGGACGGTGGGATCTCTCGAGCATCCTGCAGATGGGGTCCTCGGGCGTCATGTGGAGCCAGGACAACAAGGAGGGTCTGCTCGAGCACATCCCGCAGATGGTCATCACCGACACGTTCGGGTCCTCCGAGGCCATCGGAATGGGCACTTCGGTGGCGGCGAAGGGTCGTGCGTTGCGCACGGCGCAGTTCACGCTGGGGCCGAACTGCGTCGTGTTCACCGAGGACGGCAGGCGCGTCGAGCCCGGTTCGGGCGAGCGCGGTCTCGTGGCGGTCGGAGGAGCGATTCCGCTCGGCTACTACAAGGACGAGGCGAAGACGGCCCAGACCTTCCGCGTCTTCGAGGGGCGGCGCTGGACGGTGCCGGGCGACTGGGCGGAGGTGAACGAGGATGGAACCCTCCATCTGCTCGGGCGGGGCTCGGTGTGCATCAACACCGGCGGGGAGAAGGTCTTTCCCGAGGAGGTCGAGGAGTGCCTCAAGACGCACGCCGCCGTGCGCGACGCCGTCGCGGTCGGCGTGCCCGACCCGCGCTTCGGTGAGGCCATCTGCGCGGTGGTCGAGGCGGCGCCCACCACGGTGCCGGATCTGGCGGAACTGAAGGAGCACGTCGCCTCCCGCCTCGCCCCGTACAAGGCACCCCGCCATCTCGTCGTCGTCGACACGATCGGCCGTGCCGCGAACGGCAAGGTCGATTACGCGCGCCTACGGGCGCACGCGAGCGACGTGCTCGGCACGGCCTGACCAAATCCCGGGTCCGCCCGCGGAGCCGAGGGCTAGCCTGTCGTTCGCTCGCGTGCCGGGCGACGGAATCGACGGAATCGACGGAAGTGGAACAGGTGGAACGAGCGTCGCGACACAATTCCGCTCCGTACCCCGCGTCGGGAGCGTGGACGCCGGAACAGCCGGCCGGCAATCGGCGCTTCCACCGTTTCGCCGAGGACCGCCCCTTCTCCCTCGAGGTGGCCGGATCGATCACCGACGTCACGGTGGCCTACGAGACCTGGGGCGCCCTGAACGAGGACGCATCGAACGCGATCCTGGTGTGCCATGCCTGGACGGGGGACTCCCACGTCGCCGGTCCCGCGGGCAAGGGACATCCGACTCCCGGTTGGTGGGAGGGCGTCGTGGGGCCGGGACACGCCATCGACACCGACCGCTGGTTCGTCGTGTGCGCCAATGTTCTCGGGGGATGCCAGGGCTCGACCGGTCCGGCCTCGCCGCATCCCGTCGACGGCCGGCCCTACGGATTGCGTTTCCCGGTCGTCACCATCCGCGACATGGTCCGAGCCCAGGCCTCCCTTGCCGATGCGCTCGGCATCACCCGGTGGCGGGCCGTCGTGGGCGGTTCCATGGGCGGGATGCAGGCACTCGAATGGGCGATCACGTTCCCCTCGCGCGTGCGTTCCCTCGTCGTGCTGGCCACGTGTGCCGAGGCCAGCGCACAGCAGATCGCCTGGGTCTCGATTGGTCGTCGCGCACTGCTCATGGATCCCGCCTTCGCCGACGGCGACTACTACGGCGCCGGACCAGACGGCGGCCCATGGCTCGGGTTGTCGGTGGCACGGATGATCTCGCAGGTCACCTTCCGGACGGACTCCCGGTTCGGTGAGAAGTTCGGGAGACGCCTCGCCGATCCGTCGCTGTACGACGAGGGAATCGACCTCCATTCCCCCTTCGAGGTCGAGGGTTATCTCGACCATCACGGTGACAAGCTCGTGCGACGATTCGACGCCAACAGTTACCTCTACATCGGCAAGGCGATGGACCTCCACGACGTGGGCAGGGGCAGGGGATCGGTGCGCGACGCCCTCGCGCGGATCACGGCTCCCGTGCTCACCGTGAGCATCGATTCCGACATCCTCTATCCGCGATATCAGCAGGAGACGATCCACGCCGGCATCGTGAACGGTGACCCGCGCACCGAGCACACCGTGATCAACAGCGTGGAGGGCCACGACGGTTTTCTCCTGGAGGTCAACGCGGTCTCGGAGCGCATCGCGGGGTTCCTCGCCGTGACGGAGGATGTCTAGGGCAGCATCCCTTCGAGCCGCTCGGCAAGCGGACCTCCGACCGGTACGCGCAGATGCACCGTGCGGGCGTGCCCGAGCGTGTACACGAGGTGGCGTGCGTCGTCGGCCTCGTCCCGGCGCACGACCGGGAAGGTTCCCGACAGGCGCGCCGCCGACATGAATCCCTGGCGCAGGCTCACCGCCTCCCCGTCGATGCGTCCGTGGACCCGTGTCCAACGTCCCGTGCGCCCGTCACCGGCATCCGGTTCGCAGGCGACGGAGATGAAGCGGGAGGCGTCCCGGTTGCACCACTGGGGTTGTCGAGGGCGCGACCAGCGGATGAGGGCGATGAGTGCCCCGACGAAGAGCATCGACGTCGCTGCGTTGAGCACCTGTGACACCTCCCCATTGTGCTGCCCCGCGTCCCGTTCCCCGCACCCACGGCTCGGCGTGGAAGAATGGCACCGATGTCCGCCCTCCTCGCCGCGTCCAACCCCACGGTCACCGCGATCGGGGCCGCCCTCGTGGCGATCGGCCTCCTCCTCGCCGTGCTCACCGTCCGGCTCTGGCGGGCATCTGCCATCGATCCAGAGGTCCTCGCCCCGCTCGAGATGATGGCGACACGCCGGTTCACCCGCGCCGACGACGAGTCGCGGGGTCGCATCCTCGATGAGGTGCGTCATCCCGGGGCGGTGAGGATCGAACGCCTCTTCGTCGAACCGGCGCCGGCACGCGTGTCCCGTCGGCATCGCCGGCGCATCGAGCAGATGGAGGTCGAGCAGGGGTCGCACCACCTCGATGCGCACGTGATGCGCTCGGACGACTCGAGGGAGATCGACCTGCGGGCGAGCGACCGCCCGAGTCCGGATCCGCTGCCGTGGGACGAGCCGGTCGTCCGATCACGTCGTCCCGAAGTCCCCCGCTCGACCGATTCGGTTCACGCTTCCGACGCCGATGACGAGTGGTCGTTGTCCCCGGCCGATGATCGCGACGTTCCCCCTCGCGGCGGAATCGATCCGTTGCTGGGAGGCGATCCCGGCGGTCGGCGCCGACGGGCTCGGGACGAGCGTCGCGAAGAAGACCCGAGCTCATGGGGAGAATACGAATGACCGCCTTCAATCCCGACGAGATGATCGTCCGATTCCGTGACCGAGCCGCCGCCGTGCGCAAGAGGCCCTTGCCGCCCGTGGCGGGGGAGGAGCGACAGCTCTTCATTGCTCAGGCCGAGACGGACTTTCGGGACTTCGCCATCATCGGTGACGCGACCGCCACGATCGAGGACGGTGTGCTCACCCTGCGCATCGATCTCCGGCCGCCCTCCGCGTGAGCGGGGTCCTCTCGGCTCCGCGCGCCCGCCTCGCCGCCCGCGAAGACATCCATGCCATCGCAGCCGTGGTGGCCGTGTCGGCATGGGGAATCGGTCCGATCCTCAACAAGGCGATGACCGTCGGGACCCCCAGCATCGTCTTCTGGCGCATGGTGGTGGGTGTCCCGATGATGGTTCTGATGGCGATGCGGTTCGGTACCGGTTTCTCGCGGGAACTCATGCGCCGCACGGCCGTTCCTGGTCTGTTGTTCTCGGCGTCGTTCATCACCGGCTTCGCCTCGGTGAAGATGACCTCGATTGCGAACGCCACGCTCGTCTCCACGCTGCAGCCTGTGCTCGTGTTGTTCGTGGCGAGGAGGCTCTTCGGGGAACGGATCAGCCGTCGCCAGGTCGGATTCTCCGTGGCCTCGATGGGCGGTGTGCTCGTGGTGGTGATGGCAGCGGCGAGCACCAGCGGTGCCCGACTCGGCGGCGACCTCATGGCCGTGGCCAACATCGTCATCTGGACCGCGTACTTCGTCATGGCCAAGCAGCGACGCTTGGACGGCGTGGACTCGTGGTCTTTTCTCGCGGCCGTCTTCATCTGGGCCTCGGTCGCGGTGGTGCCATTCGGCCTGGCCACGAGCAATGACCTGCTGCAGATGACCGCCAAGGATTGGTGGTGCATCATCGGGATGGTCGTGGGTCCCGGCGTCGTGGGTCACGGTCTCATGACATGGTCGCAGAGTCATCTCGGTGTGACGATGGCCTCGATGCTCGGTCTGCTCAGTCCCGTCATCTCGACCTCGCTCGCGTGGATCGTCTTCGGTCAGGCCCTCACGGGGCCCCAGATTCTCGGGGCCTTCGTGGTGCTCGGTTCTCTCGTGGCACTCGTGCGCAGTCAATCCGTGCCGGTGGGCCAGGTCTCACCCGACGCGCTGGCGTCCTGAGGGCCCGTGGCTCCCCGTGGGGCCCTTGCTAGACTCTTGGGCACAACGCGGACGTGGCTCAGTGGTAGAGCATCACCTTGCCAAGGTGAGGGTCGCGGGTTCGAATCCCGTCGTCCGCTCCAAGGACCGCCCTTCGGGGCGGTCCTTTTGCGTGTCCGGGGCTGACACACTGTGGCGATGATCCGATTGGGTGCCGGTGACGCGATTCTGCGCCTCGATCCCGACCTGGGGGGCCGCATCGCCTCCCTCACGGTGGACGGACACGACCTCATCGTTCCCGCCGCCTCCGCGCCCGCGGGCGACCCCCTCGGATGGGGGTGCTATCCCCTGGTGCCTTTTGCCGGCCGCATCCGCGGTGGCCGCCTCGCCTTCGATGGAGTGGTCCATGACCTGCCCCTGCGGGACGGTCGACACGCCCTGCACGGCACGGTGGACACCGCGGCATGGGAAGTCCTCGACGTCGGCGAGACGACGGCCCTGTTGGGTTGCGACCTCGGCCCCTCGTGGCCCTTCGACGGACGTGTGGAACAGCGCCTCAGCATCACGGGGGACGGGCTGCGCCTGGAGCTCGACATGTTCGCGCACGAGGACATGCCGGCCCAAGTCGGGTGGCACCCGTGGTTCCCTCGGCCGGCGCAGGTCCGCGCCGATTTCACCGCGTGGCTGCCACGGGACGAGGACGGCATGCCGACGACGAGTCCCGTCCCCGACGTGCCCCCGCTCGACGACGGTGTCGACGACTGCTTCGTCGCGCCTGCCGGTCCGGTCCGGGTGGAGACGGCCGGCCTCGTCGTGACGCTGACGAGCGATTGCTCCCATTGGGTGGTCTACACGGGGGCCGACCACGGCGTGTGCGTGGAACCGCAATCAGGTCCGCCGAACGAGAGCGAGAACGCCCCTCATGTCGTGAGATCGGGTGGGAATCTGCGACGCTGGTTCACAATGGAATGGGAGAGCGCTTCGTGCGACGACTGAGGCTGAACGGTGCGATTCCTTGGGGAGCACTCGTGTTCGTCGCCTCCGTCGTCGGATACGGGCTCGAGGCCGTGCGGCAGCGTGGAACGTGCGAGTTCGGCGATCCGTCCCCGGACACGCTGGTGGCGTCGGTGTTGCTGATCGTCGTGGGTGCGGGATTCGGTGGCCTCGCTTCCGTCGTCGCAGCAGTGACGGGCATCATCCGCCACGGATGGCCGGCACGGATGCCCCATCTCGTCCTCGCCCTGCTGGCGCTCGCCTCGGTGGCTCCGATGTTCGCCTTCGCCGGGGCGGGACCCGGCTCGTGGTTCCAGTACTGCGCCACGTGAGAACATGAACCTGATGTTCGACGGTCAGACTGCACTCTTCGGGGAATGGCAACCCTGGGCCGACCCCGCGTCGGTCTCGGACCGTCGATTGCCGGTGCGCACGACCTTCACGGCGCACCCCACGGCTGACGGTGCCCGGCACGGGCACCGGGAGCAGAGTCCGTGGTGGCAGGACCTGTCGGGAACGTGGCGCGCGTTCCGGTTCGCCCACCCCCGTCTCGTGACCCGTGACGCGGTGGCATCGGGGATCGACACCTCCGGTTGGCACCCTGTGGCCGTGCCGGGGAACTGGACCCTGCAGGGTCTGGGCGATCTGCCGCACTACACGAACATCGACATGCCGTGGCGTGGTCTGCCCGCCGACCTCCCCGAGGAGATCCCCACTGTCGTGCATCGTCGTACCTTCGAGGTGCCCGCGACATGGCGTGACCGGCGCGTCGTCCTCCACGTGGGCGGCGCCGAGAGCGTGCACGGGGTGTGGGTCAACGGCGAGTACGCCGGATGGGGGACCGACAGCCGCCTGTCGAGCGAGTACGACGTGACGGATCTCGTGCGGGAGGGGACGAACCTTGTGGCACTCGTCGTGAGCCGTTTCTCGGCCCAGAGCTACCTCGAGGACCAGGACCAATGGTGGATGGCGGGT
>JBDLRG010000027.1:0-5721 GCA_039800125.1 Actinomycetota bacterium | reverse complement strand
GAACGGTGTCGACTTCGCCGTGGCCCAGGCCCGCAAGACCAAGATCGTCGACGGACTCGTCAAGGGACTCACCGGTCTCACCAAGGCCAAGAAGGTCACGTACGTGCTTGGTACCGGGTCCCTCGGCGCGGACCGTTCGGTGACGGTGGCGGGTGCCGACGGAACAACGACGGTGCTGCGCGGGGACACGGTGATCCTCGCCTCCGGGAGCGTGCCGCGCACCATCCCCGGTTTCGAGCCGGGCGGTCCGATCATGACCTCCGACGAGGTGCTCATGCTCGATCGCATCCCCCCACGCATCGCGGTCATCGGTGGCGGAGCCATCGGCTGCGAGTTCGCCTCGACGTTCGCCGACCTCGGCGCACAGGTGACGATTCTCGAGGGTCTGCCCAAGATCCTCCCCGGCCTCGACGCCGACCTCGCGCGCGTGGTCGAGCGCTCCTTCGAGAAGAAGGGCATCTCCATCCGCACCGGTGTCGCGGTGAAGAGCCATGCCCCCACCGGCAAGGGGCCGACCGTGGTGCAGTTCGGCGAGGGCGAGTCGATCGAGGTGGACGCGGTGATCGTCTCCATCGGTCGTCGGCCCTTCCCCGACCATCTCGGTCTCACCGCGACGCAGGTGACGACCGATGCACGTGGATTCGTCGAAGTGGACGAGTGGTGCCGCACGGCGGTCGAGGGTGTGTGGGCAGTGGGTGACCTCGTCGACACCCCGCAGTTGGCCCACGTGGCCTATGCCGAGGCGATCATGGTCGTGAGGCAGATCCTCGGTGAGCGAACCGTGCCGGTCCAGTACGACCGCGTGCCGTGGGCGATCTACTGCAACCCCGAGGTGGCCTGGGCCGGTCCGGGTGAGGAGGCCGCCAAGGCGGCCGGTCACGACGTGGTGGTCGCGAAGCATCAGTTCCGCTCCAACAGCCGCGCCCAGATCCTCGGGGAGACCGACGGCCTGGTGAAGGTCATCGCCAAGAAGAACCCCGACGGCTCGGCGGGTCAGGTGCTGGGTGTGCACATGGTGGGACCCTGGGTGACCGAGCAACTCTCCGGCGGCTACCTGGCCGTCAACTGGGAGGCCTCGGTCGAGGAGATCGCCCACTTCCTCCAACCCCATCCCAGTCTCAGCGAGCTCTTCGGCGAGACCGTCATGGCGCTCACCGGGCGCGGAATCAACTCGTAGCAGAAGGAATCCCCATGGCAGACATCACGCTCCCCCAACTCGGCGAGACCGTCACCGAGGGAACCATCACGCGGTGGTTCAAGAAGGTGGGCGAGGCAGTGGCCGCCGACGAGCCGCTCTTCGAGGTCTCCACCGACAAGGTGGACACCGAGGTGCCGTCCCCCATCGCGGGCACCCTCACCGAGATCCGGGTGGTCGAGGGCGACACGGTGGCCGTGGGAACGATCATCGCCGTGGTCGGTGGTGGTGCTGCGGCGCCCGCCGCACCCGTGTCGGCCCCTGCTCCCGCGCCCATTCCTGCACCGACACCCGCCCCGGCTCCTGCTGCACCGGTGGCCGCCACGCCTCCGCCGCCGCCTCCCGCGCCGGCACCTGCTCCAGCCGCACCTGCGGCGGCCGCCTCGTCGGCGGGAAGCATCGTGTTGTCGCCCGTGGTGCGGCGCATCCTCGCCGACGCCGGCATCTCGCCGGACTCGGTGCGGGGCACCGGACCCGGCGGTCGCATCACTCGTGACGACGCCCTCGCCGCCGCGGGCGGTTCCGCTCCCGCCTCGATCGCTCCCGCAGCCAGTGCGCCGGCCGCGGTCCGTCCCGTGCCGGCGGCCCCGCGCGCGGTGGCGGGTTCCCGCGACGAAGTGGTGGCACTGTCGAACATCCGCCGCGCCACCGGTGCCCACATGGTGGCGAGCCTGGCGACGAGCCCGCATTCCTTCAGCGTCGTCGAGGTGGACTACGCGAACGTCGAAATCGTCCGATCCCGGGTCCGCGACGAGTTCCGCGCAGCAGAGGGTTTCGGGCTCACGCATCTGCCCTTCGTCTCCCGTGCCGTGGTGGACGCACTCGTCGAGTTCCCGCATCTCAACGCATCGGTGTCGGGTGACGATCTCATCGTGCACCGCTACGTCGACCTCGGCATCGCCGTCGATCTCGACGGCAACGGACTCCTCGCCCCGGTGGTGCGCGACGCCGAGACCAAGCGGTTGCGGGCCATCGCGCGCGAGATCCGCGACCTCGCCGATCGGGCGCGCAACAAGCAACTCGCGCCCGACGAGATCCAGGGGGGAACCTTCACGATCTCGAACAACGGCTGGGCGGGCTCGGTGCTCACGATGCCGATCATCAACCAGCCCCAGGTGGCGATCCTGTCCACCGACGCGGTGCGCAAGCGTCCCGTCGTCATCGAGGGAGCGGGGGACAGCATCGCCATACATCCGGTGGGGAACCTGGCCATGTCGTGGGACCATCGGGCCTTCGACGGGGCGTACGCGGCGGCCTTCCTCGTCAGGGTCAAGGAGATCCTCGAGACGCGGGATTGGACCTCCGAGGTCTGAGACGGTCCGGACGTGAGCCAGTGATGCCGAGCGACGACGTGACCCGCGTCCTGTCGGTGCGCTGGTTGGGCCGTGTGCCCTACGGCGAGGCCCTGGCGGTGCAGGAGGCGGTGTTCGCCTCCGGTCGCGGGAGCCACCTGTTGCTCCTCGAACACGACCATGTCTTCACCCACGGGCCGTCCGCGGACCTCGCGCGCAACCTGTTGTGCGAGCCCGCCGCCGTCGGTGCCGACCTCGTGGCGGTATCCCGCGGCGGTGACGTCACGTATCACGGTCCCGGTCAGCTCGTCGGCTATCCGCTCGTCGTGCTCGATCCCGCGCGGGGCGCGGCCGGACCGGCCGACCCGGTGGCCCACGTGCGCAGCGTCGAGCAGGTGGTCATCGACGCGCTCGCTGAACTCGGCCTGCCCGGTGCCGGGCGCCTCGAGGGTTACCCCGGGGTGTGGGTGGAGCCGGACGGGCCGAACCCTCGCAAGATCTGCGCCATCGGGGTGCGCGTGGGCCGCGGTCGCACGATGCACGGTTTCGCCCTCAACGTCGATCCCGACATGACGTACATGCGCGACCACATCGTGCCCTGCGGCATCTCCGAACTCCCGGTCACGTCCCTGGCCGAGGAGGGAATCGACGTCGACATGCGACGCGTGGTGGACGTGGTCGCCGCGCGCGCGGCGCGCGAGTGGGGACCGGGCCTCGACCGCAGCGATGCCACATGGTTCGAGATGCCCGAGGACCTCTCGGCGTTCTCGCGCGGGGAGGGTCCCGGAGCACCCGTGCGCATGCTCGGACGCCTGGCGCGCGCCGGCGTGTCCGACGCGCTGCCCCTCGACGAGCGCAAGCCCGACTGGTTGCGACCCCGTGTGCGACACGGCGAGGAGGTGCTCGGGCTGCGCAAGTCGCTGCGCGAGCACGGTCTCGTGACGGTCTGCGAGGAAGCGGGGTGCCCGAACCTGTCGGAGTGCTGGAGCCAGGGCACGGCCACCTTCATGGTGCTCGGCGAGAGGTGCACCCGGGCCTGCGGGTTCTGTCTCGTCGACACGCGTCGGCCCGGTGCCCCCGATCCCGACGAGCCGCGCCGCGTCGCCGAGGCGGTGGCGTCGATGGGACTCGCCCATGCCGTGCTCACGATGGTCGCCCGCGATGACCTTCCCGACGATGGCATGGCCCACGTGGCCGCCTGCGTGGAGGCCATCCGCGAGGCGTCGCCCGGCACCCGCATCGAGACGCTCATTTCGGACGCGCGCGGATCGGCGTCGCTCGATCTGGTGCTCGCGGCACGGCCCGACGTGCTCAATCACAACATCGAGACCGTGCTGCGGTTGCAGCGCGCGGTGCGACCGTCGGCGCGCTACGCGAGGTCGCTCTCGGTGCTGGCGCGGGCCAAGGTCGCGGGACTGGTCGTGAAATCCGGGATGATGGTCGGTCTCGGGGAGACCGACGACGAGGTGCTCGCGACCCTGTGCGACCTCGCCGCCGTGGGCGTCGACATCGCCACGATCGGTCAGTACCTCCGGCCGACGACGCACCACCTGCCGGTCGCGCGCTGGGTGGAGCCCGGTGTGTTCGCCATGTACAAGGAGAGGGGAGAGGCCATGGGGCTCTCACACGTCGAGTCGAGTCCGCTCACGCGGTCCAGTTACCACGCGCGCGAGGCGGCCGAGGCCGCCGCCGTCCCCGTCCTGTTGGGGGCGCGGAGATGAGGACTCCCGACTCTGCCCTGCACGCGGCGCGGCTCGACGCCGCCCGTCGCGCCATGACGACGGCCGGCATCGACGCGCTCATCGTCTCGGTGGGACGCGACATGCCGTACCTCGTGGGTTACGACGCCATGCCACTGGAGCGCCTCACTCTGCTCGTCGTTCCCGCGTCGGGGGAGACCTCGCTCATCATCCCGCGGCTCGAGGTGCAGCGCGTGAGCCCTCTGCCCGGGGTGTTCTCGATCGTGCCGTGGAACGAGACCGACGACCCGATCGCACTGGCGGACCGCCTGCTCGGTTCCGCCGCGACGGTGGCGGTCGGGGACCAGATGTGGGCGCGTTTCCTCGTCGACCTCGTCGCCGTCCGCCCCGCCACGCGCTGGGTGCGCGCGACCGCGGTCATGGAGGGCCTGCGCGCCCGCAAGGACGCCGCCGAGGTCGCCGCTCTCGCCGCGGCCGCCGCGGCCGCCGACAGGGTGGCGCTGCAGCTGCAGTCGGGGCTCATCCCGCTCGTCGGGCGCACCGAGGCCCAGGTGTCCGCCGATCTCTCGGCGCGCCTCATCGCCGAAGGTCACGACAAGGTGAACTTCGCCATCGTCGCCGCCGGCGAGAACGCCGCCAGCCCCCATCACCATCCCGGCGACCGCGTCATCGGACGGGGAGAGATCGTGCTGTGCGACTTCGGCGGCACCATGGCCGGCTACTGCAGCGACATCACCCGCTGCGTGCACACCGGCCCCGTCCCCGACGACATCGCGGCGGCCTATCGCGTGCTCCACGACGCGCAGCAGGCGGCGGTCGCGTCGGCCGTCGTGGGCATGTCGTGCGAGTCGGTGGATGATGCTGCCCGTTCGCGCATCGCGGCCGCCGGGTACGGAGAATGGTTCGTGCACCGCACCGGGCACGGCATCGGCATGGACGAGCACGAGGACCCCTACATGGTGGCGGGGAACACTTCTCCCCTGCAGCCGGGGCACGCCTTCAGCGTCGAACCCGGTATCTACATCCCGGGTCGATGGGGCATGCGTCTCGAGGACATCGTCGTGGCCACCGATGACGGCCCGCGCGCCCTCAACACCGCCGACCACGACCTCGTCGTCGTGGACTCCTGATTCCCCGACGTCGTCTCCGATACGGTTGCCCGTCGTGATACGCCTCGATGCCGCAACCGTCCTGTTGCAGTGGGCGGCAGGGACGATGCTCTTCCTGTGGTTCACCACGCGGCGCCACACCATCGGTGCCGGCTACGGGTGGCTTCTGCGGAGCACGGCGGCGGTGCTCGCCGCCGGGGGCGTCGCGGCGGGAGTCGCCACCGATCCCGTTCCGGTCCGTGAGGCGGCGGGAATCCTGTTCGTCCTGGTGACATCGATGACACTGCGGCGTCGACGCGCCGTGTGGGACCTGGTCCCTACCCTCGTCGCACTCGTGGGACTGGTCGCGGGGGCGACGGCCGCGGCCGACGGGACGGGCGACACCGTGCTCGGTCTCGTGCGCATCCTCGTGGGGACGGTGTTCC
>JBDLRG010000026.1:0-2773 GCA_039800125.1 Actinomycetota bacterium | reverse complement strand
CGTGGAGACCCATTGGCTCCCCGTGCTGGGACCGACGGCCACGTGGCTCTTGAGACGGCTCGCCACCGAACTGGCCGGTCGACCCGGGGGCCTCGGCGTCGATGCATCCCTGTTGGCCGCCTCGCTCGGGGTGGCCCGCAGCGGAGGAGGTCGTGGGGCCTTCGGGCGCGCCCTGCAGCGCTGCGTCATGTTCGGTGTCGTGCGGATGGAGCGGGCCGGCGAGGTGCCGCTCCTCGCCGTGCGCACCCACGTGCCGCCCCTTTCGCGCCGCCAGTTGGAGCGCCTCGCTCCTCTCCTCGCCTCCCTCGGAGGCGACACGGCAGCCGGCGAGGTCGGCACCCGCGGGTCGTAGCCTCTGGCCCATGGAACTGCGCATCTTCACCGAACCCCAGCAGGGAGCCTCGTATCGCCAACTGCTCGCCGTCGCCCGTCACTCCGAGGACGCCGGTTTCGCCGCCTTCTTCCGCAGCGACCACTTCCTCTCGATGGGCGACCATGTGGACGGCCTCCCCGGCCCCTCGGATGCCTGGATCACGCTCGCAGGCATCGCGCGGGAAACCTCGCGCATCCGGCTCGGCACGCTCGTCAACTCGGCGACGTTCCGTCACCCCGCACTGCTCGCCATCGGGGTGGCCAACGTCGACGACATGTCGGGCGGCCGGGTCGAGCTCGGTCTCGGCACCGGGTGGTACGACGCGGAGCACACCGCGTACGGCTTCGCCTTCCCGCCGCTCGGTGAGCGCTTCGACATCCTCGAGGAGCAGCTCGCCGTGGTCTCCGGACTGTGGGGAACGCCCGCCGGATCCAGCTTCTCCCACCCCGGTCCACGCTTCCCCATCGTCGACTCGCCCGCTCTCCCGAAACCCGTGCAGAGTCCCCCTCCGATCATCGTCGGAGGCGGCGGACCCCGGCGCACACCCGCGCTCGCCGCGCGTTTCGCCGCCGAGTTCAACCTCCCGTTCCGCGGCATCGCCGCGTTCGGCGACCAGAAAACCCGGGTCGAGGATGCCTGCCGCGCCATCGGGCGCGACCCCGGCTCTCTCGCGTACTCCGCGGCCGTCACGGTCGCCGTCGGCGCCACCGCTGCCGAGGCGGAGCGCCGCGCCGCCGCCATCGGGCGCGATCCCGTCCACCTCCGCGAATACGGTCTGTGCGGCACCCCCGCCGAGGTGATCGAGCGGATCGGTCAATGGTCCGAGGCCGGCGCTTCCCGCCTCTATCTGCAGGTGCTCGACCTCGACGACCTCGACCACGTCGACCTCATCGGCGCCGAGGTGCTCCCTCGGGTGTGACGCGATTCGGGCCGGTCCCCGCAGGGGCCGGCCCGAATCTCACTGTGTCACCGAAGCCGGCATAGCCGGCGATGGGTCACTGGCCGACCCAGACGAATGCCCAGTTCACCACCGCATCGGGGATGCCGATGCCCGCCGAGCCGTCGGGGGAGGTCCAGGAGAGGAATCCATTGACGTTCGGCTTGCTCACGATGGCCGTCGCCGTGTGACCGGAGTACCACAGCAGACCCTCCTCGTTGATGAGGATCATCAGTTCCTCGTACACGGCCTTGCGGGCCGCGAAGTCGGGATTCTCCCCCGCGGCCTTGGCCTTGGTGGCAATCGCGGGATCGTCGAAGTTCGTGAAGTTGGCCACCGAGTCCGCACTGGCGGCGAAGAATGCCTGGATGCCGGCCTGGGGATCGCCCTGGCCGCCCCAACGCCAGCAGTGCGCCGCATGCTTGTCACCGACCGCATCGTTGATGTGGGCCGACTGGTCCTTGCCGCCGAGGCGCACGTCCACCAGGCCCGTCTCCTTCCACCCGGCCGAGACGACCTGCATGGCTGCCACGAGGGTCGGGTCGGGCGGACAGTTCAGCTCGACGTAGATCTTGTCGCCGGGCTTCTTGCCGTCGCTGCGGGCGGGATCGTCGATGTACTCCTGGAGCATGGCCGTGGCCGCCTCGATGTCGTACTTGGGGTACGAGTCCCGGGCCTTCTCGCTGTACCACGGGCTGTCGGGGCTGAACCACTGCGTCGCCGCCGCCGAGATGCCGGTGCCACCGAGGGCGTTGATGACGGCCTCCTGGCTGTTCGCCATGTTGAGGGCCACCCTGACGCGCTTGTCGTCGAGGGGCGGAACCTGCGTGTTGAACATGCCGCCACCGGTGTTGTTGCCCTGGAACTCGGTCAACTTGAGGCCGTCCGAGGCGCGGGCGTCGCGGATGGTGCCCTGACGGAGCGTCTGGAAGGCGTCGACGGTTCCCGACACCAGAGCGGTGAGGCGCTGCTGCTCGTCGGGGGTCGGCTTGAAGATGATCTTGTCGAGGTACGGCAGTTGATTGCCGTCCTGGTCCTTGCCCCAATAGTTCTCGTACTTCACCACGACGGTCTCATTGTCCACGTCACGGGACTCGATCTTGAACGGTCCCGTTCCGATCGGCTTGAGGCTGTATCCGGCGGGATCCGCGGCGGCAGCCGCCGGCTCGAACACCCGGCCGAGCGAGGAGCCGGACAGGTCCGCCTCGAAGCCGGCGTACGGCGCCTTCAACGTGTAGGTGACGGTGAGATCGTCGACCTTCGTGATGCCCGTGACGCCGGCCGACTTGATGGCGCTACCGGCGGCCGTGCCCTGCTCCTGGATCGGATACATGTCGACGAGTGTCTGGGCGGTGAGTTCGACACCGTTGTGGAAGGTGACACCGGAGCGCAGCTTCACGGTCCATTCGGTGAGATCGGCGCTCGCCGTCACCGATTCCGCGAGATAAGGCTTGTACCCCTCG
>JBDLRG010000025.1:0-2836 GCA_039800125.1 Actinomycetota bacterium | reverse complement strand
CCGGCGCGGGGGGAACCGCGGCGGCCACACCGGACTCGCGCAACGTGCGGACCGCCTCCTCGAGTTGGGAAAGCCGCGCCATGACGTTGTCGAGCGAATCGTCGAAGGCCGGCGAGGTGAGACGCACCACCGACACCTCGAGGAGCAGCCGGGCATCGGGGGCGTGGCGCATCTCGAGCAACGCCGCACCGAGTGTCTCCATCACCTGCACGATGCGCTGGGCTCCGAGGTCGGTGGCGAACCCCCGCAGGTCGCCGATGCGATTCTCGGGGACGCGCACGAGGTCGGGCGACATGAGCAGGAGGAAGCAGTCGCGCATCGTCCGGACGATGTCCTCGGTGAAGGTGCGCACGTCGCGACCCATCCCCATGGCCTCGGCGATGGCCGCGAGGGCCGGGCCCTGTTGACGTGCGGCGATGGCTCGCACGATGTCGTCGGGATGGAACTCGTCCTCGGCGGTGCCGCCCGTCGCCACCACGAGTTCCAATGCCGAGAGAGTGTCGCGGGCGCTGCCCCCGCCCTGGCGCAGCACCGCGGAGATGGCGTCCTCCTCCACGGTGAGGTCGGCCTCGCGCACGACGTGGCGCACGTACTTTTCCAACTCGTCCATGGGCAGCAGGTGGAACTGCAGGTGCTGGGTGCGACTGCGGATCGTCTCGGACACCTTCTGGGGGTCGGTCGTGGCCAGCACGAACACCACGTGATCCGGTGGTTCCTCGAGCGTCTTGAGGAGCGCGGCCTCGGCGGCGGCGGTGAGCATGTGCACCTCGTCGAGGATGAAGACGCGGTGGCGTCCGGGGCTGTGGAGCGACGCCGAGTCGATGAGGTCGCGGATGTGCTGCACGCCGTTGTGGCTGGCCGCGTCCAGTTCGAGGACGTCGTAACTGGTGCCCGCCTCCACGGCGCGGCACGAATCGCACTCGCAGCACGGCTCGCCGTCGACGGGCCGCTCGCAGTTGAGCACCTTGGCCAGGATGCGGGCCGCGGTGGTCTTTCCCGTGCCGCGCGGCCCGGAGAAGAGGTAGGCGTGGCCCTCCCTGCCGTGGATGACCGCGTTGCGCAACGCCTTGACGACGTGCTCCTGCCCGTACATCTCCGAGAACTTCCGCGGACGGAAGCGGCGGTACAACGACTGGACGGCCATCGCGCCGACCCTACCAACGGGGTGGAATCGGCACGGGCGGGGTGTGAGGGGCGGACGAGCCCTCGTTGAGTACCGTTTCCCCGGTACATGCGCGTTCCCGCCCGCCTCCTGTCGCGAGCCCTCCTCGGGTGCGCCCTCCTCCTCGGCATCGGGGTCGGACACGCGTCGATGGCGGCGGCCCAGGGAACGAACACGATCGAGTCGTCGACACCCGGATCGGGTGAGACGGTCACCACCGCCCCGACGCAGATCCAGTTGCGCTTCACCGAACCGGTCGGTGGCGCCGACGCGGTGGCCAAGATGGTGCTCTCGCTCTCGTGCGATTCGAAACTGACGAACCTCGGCACCGCTCAGTTGGGCGCCGACGGCCGCACCGTCTCGGCGGCCCTGCTTCAGATCCCGGGCAGCGGCACCTGCACCGTCAACTGGGAACTGCCCGACGGCAGCAAGGGCTCGTTCAACTTCACGGCCCAGACCGGCGACCCCTCGGCCACCACGACGACGGTCCCCATCGACCCGGGCGAGGGCACGACGGCCGACCCCTATGTCGAGCCCCGGCTCGGTGGTCCCATCGGCATGGTGCGACTCGCGGCCTACATGTTCACGGCCATGCTCATCGGCGGCCTGTTCTTCATCCGCGGCTTCTGGCCGGAGGGCGTGGAATACGACATCACCGAGCGCTTCCTCAGGCGCGTCGCCATCGGTGCCATCGCCAGCCTCTACCTGCTGGCCATGCTGATGAACGCCCGCGAGACCGGCGACGCCATCCTCGCCTCGGCCACGCCGACCGCATGGGGTCCTCTCATGGAACTCGACGACGGCCGCGCCGTCGTCCTGCGTCTCCTCGCCGTTGGCGTCATCGCGTGGATCTCCTGGTTCACCGAGCGCATCTTCGACCCGAACCGCCTCGTGTTCTGGGCGGTCGCGGTGTTCACCGCCATCGTCTCGTACGGCTTCGACCGTTCGGACGGCCGCGCCGTCCTTCTCGGCATCGTGTCGGCGGTGGCGCACTCGGGCCTCGTCATCACGTGGATCGGATCGATCGCCATGATCTGGCGCGTCGTATTGCACGGACCCGGTGACGTCGACCTCGTGCACGCCCTGCGCGGCTGGCACCGTCTGGCCACGCCGCTCGGCATCGGGGTGGTGGCGACGGGCGTGGTGCAGACCTGGCGCATCGACGGCATCAACCTGTTCGTGTCCGGACACGGCCGCGTCGTCATCCTCAAGACGATCGTCGTCGTGGCGATGTTCCTGCTCAGTTCGATCCTGCGCGAGTTCGTCCTCACGCGCATGCGGGGCGCGAAGAGGCTCGATGAACGCATGGTGTGGAGGCTGAAGCGTCCGGTGGGGATCGAGTTGTCGCTGAGCATCCTCGTCGTTGCACTGTCGTCGTGGATGCTGTCGATGCGTCCCCCCTACATCGCCCCGGTCGATCGCGGACCTGACGTGCAATGGGCGATCGTCCAGGACATGCAGGGCGAGGACGACTTCCGCGTGCGGGTCTCGATCAACCCCGGCAACGTGGGTGTGAACGCGGTGCTCATCGAGTACTTCGGACCCTCACGCGTGCAGAAGCTGACGGTGACGCTCACCCCGGTGAACCCGAACTTCTCCGGCTACACCATCTATGTCCCGCTCGAGAGGCCGGGTGCGGCCCGGGTGGGCGAGGGTGTCGGCATGCAGTTGCGC
>JBDLRG010000024.1:0-4819 GCA_039800125.1 Actinomycetota bacterium | reverse complement strand
TGCGAACATCACCAGGTCGGCGACCCCGCTGACGGCGACGTGCACGCTCCATGAGCGGTCGACGACGATCGACAGGAGCCTTCCTAGACAGGATCCGAGCCATGCGATGCCCAGAACCAGGGCGACCGTCTCGGACTGGGACACGATGGTCGCCACCCCGATGGCGAACATCGCCCCGTAGGTGGCCCTCATCTCCGACATGCCGATCGGCGTCTCGATGCGGAGGCCGAACTCCCCCTGTCGAGAGAGTCGCTCGGGATAGAGCAGGCCGTAGCCGCAGAGCAGGGTGGTGACCGCCGCGCCCAGCAGGGCGAATGCACTCATCTCGTCTTTCCTTCCGGGTCCGAGGTGTTCGCTGTCGAGGCTATGCGGTTCGGGCAGTCGCCGACACCGCCGGCCCCGCCTGCGGCCCCGAGCACGACCCGGCTCATGGGGCGGGGTTACGGTGGCGCATGAGCGAGATCACCACACCGACACCCGAGGAGCTCGAGAACGTGCTGGATCGGTCCGCCCTCGCGGGCGGCACCGGCCCGGGAGCGAGCGACCGCACCGACGCAGTGCGGGCCGAGAACCTCATCGCCGCCAAGTACTGGGGAGATGTCCAGTGCCGCATCATCCTGACGTTCCTCGTCTTCGCCGCGGGATGGGTCGCCGTGCTCGTGGCGGGATACACGGGAACGCTTCCTCTCTGGGGTGTGCTCCTGGCGAACTCGGTTCTGGCCTCCACCTTCTACATGCCGATGCACGAGGCGGCGCACAAGAACATCATGGGCAAGGCGACCCGCGGTCGTTGGGTGGAGGAGGCGATCGGTCGGCTCTCCTCGATTCCGACGGGCATCGAGTTCACCTCGCACCGTGCCGGGCACATGCGGCACCACGCCTACACCAACGACCCGGACCGCGATCCGGACCACTTCACCGAGGGTCGCATGAGGGAGCTGCCCGTCAAGTTCTACGGCTTGACCATGCTGTATGCCTTCCTGCCGTTCTTCGTCCTCGTCCCTCCTCTGCGCCTTCTCCTGCCCCGCCCACTTCGTGCGAAGGTCGCCGATCGGGAAGGGCCGAAGGCCGAGGGGAAGGCCCAACTTCGTTTCTGGCTGCTGTCGACGGTCGTTCTCGTCGTGTGCGCCGCGACAGGCAACGGTCTGTGGGCCCTGTGCGCGTGGTGGCTCCCGGCCAGGATCCAGTTGTGCTGGCTGATGTTCATCTTCGCCTGGTACCCCCATCATCCGGCGCGCGAGACCGATCGATACCGACACACCAGGGTCGCGGTGTTCCCCGGTTCGGGCCTGCTCATCCGCGGTCACGACCATCACGCCATCCACCACCTGTATCCGCGGGTTCCCCACTACCGCCTGCGCCGGGTGTGGCGCGAATTGTCGGCCGATCTGGTCGCGCGGGGTGTGCGAGCCGAAGGGCGGGCCAGGGGAGCGACCGGTCCGATCGTCTGGTGATGTCCGATCCCGTGCCGTCCGGGATCATCCCGGACACCAAGAACTGGACCTGGGTGCTCGAACGCCGTTGCAACGACTGCGGTTTCGACGCCTCGACCTTCGACCCGACACGAACCGGATCGGCACTGCGACTCGTCACGGACGCCTGGGTCACGGTGCTCTCGACACCCGGGATGGCGACGCGCACGCGGGAGAGTTTCTGGTCGCCTCTCGAGTACGGATGCCACGTGCGCGACGTGTACCGGAGGTTCCACGAACGCCTGGACCTCATGCTCGATTCCGTCGATCCCGCGTTCGAGAACTGGGACCAGGACGCCACCGCCCGGGAGGACCGCTACGACCTGCAGGACCCCGCAACGGTGAGCGACGAGCTCCGGCAATCTGGTTTCGCCCTCGGCGACCGGTTCGACTCCGTCCGGCCGGACCAATGGGAGCGACGCGGGTTCCGCAGCGACGGGTCGGTGTTCACGGTCGGATCCCTCGCGAGGTACCTGATGCACGATCCCGTGCATCACCTCTGGGACGTGGGGGCTGTCGTCCCCGATCCGTGAGTCGGTGCCTCCGCGGCCCTCAGGGGCCGTGGACGGCGTCGG
This sequence comes from Actinomycetota bacterium, assembly GCA_039800125.1. GTDB lineage: Bacteria > Actinomycetota > Acidimicrobiia > Acidimicrobiales > Ilumatobacteraceae > UBA2093. The sequence goes on along the minus strand of JBDLRG010000024.1, from coordinate 2,772 downwards.
GCACCCAGTTGCCGTGGAAACCGAAGGGCACACGTTGGGGCAATGCCACGCGGGCCACGTAGCCGCGGTCGAAATCCCGGGCGTCGAGCACCACGAATTCCGCGGAGTCCGTGTTCCCGTCGTGGACGAAGGTGAGGAGCCATCCGTCGTCCTCCTCGGTGCCGTCCGCGCGGGCCACGAACACGGGCTCCCCTGCGGCGCGCCCCGGTCCGTGATCGAACACCGAACGGGCACCCGAGACGAGGTCGTGCTTGACCGTGGGCCAGTGCATCGACCCGAGGTCGACCTCCGCGCAGTATCCGTAGCGGTAGGCCCGTCCCGTCAGTGATCCGCGATGCCGAGGAAACTCGTTGACCCGTTCGTCGATCGTCGTCACGTTCACCCGCCGCGTGAGTGGGTCGGCCTCCCACCGCACCAATCGGGGAAGGGAATCCCTGAAGGGTCCCAGTGCGTCGTCACGCATCATCCGGTCGTAGAAGCAGACGTCGAGCACCACCTTTCCATCGGGTGCGTCGTAGGCGTTCAGGGGGTGGAAGACGTAGCCGACGGGCACGTCGATCCAGACGATGTCGGCGGCGTTCCCTTCGCGCGGCATCAGGCCGATGCGATTCCCGTAGTCCTGCGACCATCGGAAGGGGAAGGGGACGCCGGCGAAGGCGAGGTCGAGGTCGACCAGGACCGGTTGGTCGTAGACGATGACGTAACGGTCGGTGATCGACATGTCGTGCACCATCGACATGCCGGGCAGGGGGATGTCGACGGTGCGGTTCACCCTGCCGTCCCGACCCACCCGGACGTACTGCACGTGGTCGAGCCATTCGCTCCAGGCGTAGGCCATGGCATGCATCTCGCCCGTGGCCGGATCGATCTTGGGGTGGGCGGAGAACGCTCCCGGGAGGGTGCCATTGAAGTCGTTGTGCCCCACGGTCTCGAGCTCGTAGGTGAGCTCCACGGGACATCCTCCGGCCTCCACCATGGCCCATGTCGCACCGGCGAATCCTCCGACGTTGGTGTTGGGTCCCCCGGCCGAGCCGTTCCAGTTTCGTCCGGGAGGGTCGGGCAATCCGCGCAGTCCGTTGACGCGCGAGGACCCGACGTAGCGATTGCGGTACCACTCGGCGCGTCCTCCCCGCAGACGGATGCCGTGGACCATTCCGTCGCCGAGGAACCAGTGGTGGGTGGCGGGGTCCACCGCGGTGATGGGGTTCGGTCCGTTGCGCAGGTAGCGACCCTCCAACTCCTCGGGGAGACGTCCCGTGACGGGAAGATCGAGGCAGGTGACCTCCTCCATGACGGGGGCGAAGTTGCCGAGGAGGTAGGGATTGGACGGCGTGTCGGTGACGGTCATGGGCGCAGGGTACGGAAGCCACTTGACAATGTCAAGCGACGAGACGGCATTGCGGGGATTGTCGGGTGCTTTTACCCTGTCGGCGAGCTCCGCGACCCGGAGCACCCGTGCCCAAGGAGTCGATCGACGTGAGCATCGAATACCGCTCACTCCGCGAGTCCGACTACGACGACCTGGCCGCTCTCCTCTCCGAAGCACAGTCCGCCGAGGGCGTTCCGATGCGACAAGTGGGTGAGGAGATCCGGGAGGACTTCGAATCGCTTCCGGTGGATCTCGGGGCCCACACTCTCACTGCATGGGTCGACGGCACTCTTGTCGGAGCGTCCTACGCCTACCACATGCCCTCGGAGGAACGACTCGAGTGCTGTTACGTGTTCGGGGCGGTGCGTCCTGCTTTCCGCGGCCGGGGAGTGGGCAGCCGGTTGGTGCGCCATGGAGTTGCCACCGCCGACCGACTCCTGAGTTCCTCCACGAACAGTGTGCCCAAGCACATCAGGGCCGTCACGGCAGCCGGCAACGAAGAGGCCGCAGATCTGTTCGCCGCCGAGGGAATGCGCGTGATCCGTCATTTCTCGGTCCTGCGTCGCTCGCTCGATTCACTGCCTCTTCCGCGCGACACGGAGGGATTCGGGATCGTTCCGTGGGATGCATCCCGTTCGGAGGAGATACTCGCGGTGAAGAATTCCGCATTCCGTGACCACTGGGGCTCGGTGCCCACCTCGCCGGAGATGTGGAGGGTTCGGACCGAGGGATTCGGTGCGCGACCCGATCTGTCATTCGTGGCGATGGGACCCGACAATGGGGTGGTCGGATTCGTGCTGGCGCATCGATACGAGAACGACGACCCGATACTCGGCGCGCGGTATGCGTGGATCGACAATGTGGGCACGCGTGCCGAGTGGCGCGGCCGGGGAGTCGCGTCGGGGCTCATCAGCAACGCCTTGGCTGCTTTCCGCAGAGACGGTCTCGGATTCGCCGCGATCGAGGTGGATTCGGAGAGCCCGACCGGTGCCCATCGACTGTACGAGTCCCTCGGATTCGCGCCGTGGCACCGAACGGTCATGTGGCAACGGGACGTGGCCGGTCCCGATCGCGGCACCGAGGAGGACTCTCGGTAGCACCGACTCCCCGCGCGTTCCCGCTCCTGACGGTCAGGGAGGGGATCCAGCCCGGTGTCAGGGATGCACTGTCGACCGTGGCGAGCGGCTCACCGACGTCAGAAGCGGTCGGGACGGGCGACGCGGATGGGGGTGAGCCAGGCGATGACGGCGTATCGGCCGAAGTACCTCTCGGCAAGCATGTCGAGGATCGCGTCCGAGACCTTGTCGGTCACCACGGTCTCGAGCCGGATGCTCGGCCCGTTCAGGTCGAGCGAGGTGTTCCCGGTGACGCCCTCGCCGCGCACATGTCCGAGCGAGTAGCCG